>DATHUN010000268.1:0-12827 GCA_035462205.1 Anaerolineales bacterium | reverse complement strand
CGCACACGCGCCAAAGAAGAAGGCAAGCCAGACGCTGTGCTGGAGAAGATCGTCCAGGGTCGTCTCGAGAAGTTCAAAGATGAGGTTGTCCTTTCCCGTCAAGCGTACATTCGCGATGAGTCCATTACGGTGGAGAAGCTTATCCTCCAGAATGTCGCCGCGATTGGCGAGAATGTGATCGTCCGCCGCTTCCAGCGCTGGGAGCTTGGTGAAAAATTAGGTGAATAGTACGAAAAGACCAACCCGCAGGTTGGTCTTTTTTTGACCCGACTTTATAATCGACTGTGGAAAGGAGAATTATGAGCGCAATTAAATATAAACGTATTCTTCTCAAATTAAGTGGGGAGGCCCTGGCGGGAAAATCCGGGTTTGGAATTGATGTGGCAGAAGCTGAAACGATTGCCGGACGTATCAAGGAAGTGCACGAAATGGGCGTGGAAGTCGCGGTGGTAATTGGCGCCGGGAATATCTGGCGCGGCAAGCAGGGTTTGGGACGCGGCATGGACCGCGCCACGGCCGATTACATGGGCATGCTTGCTACCGTCATGAATGCGCTGATGGTGATGGATGCACTCGAACGGGACGGTGTCTACACCCGCGTGATGTCCGCGATTGAGATGCGCGCCATCGCCGAGCCTTACATTCGGCGCCGAGCGATTCGCCATCTCGAAAAGGGACGCGTGGTCATCTTCAGCGCCGGGACAGGCAACCCCTACTTTTCCACGGATACCGCCGCGGCCTTGCGCGCGACCGAGATCGGCGCGGACGTGGTCATCAAAGCCACAAAAGTGGACGGCGTCTACGACTCAGATCCGAAAAAGAATTCCTCCGCTACCAAGTTTGACACTATGACTCACATCGATTTTCTCAGCCGTAGGCTCGCTGTCATGGACAGTACGGCCGTTACCTTATGTATGGAAAACAATCTTCCCATTTTGGTGCTGAACTTCTGGGATACTTCGGCATTGACCAGTGCGCTGCGCGGGGAGCTGATCGGGACGCTTGTCAGCGATTAATGATCCTGTTCAGCGCAAAGGAGAGGCAGCCCTCTCCTTTTTGATTCTGAGAGTCTCTCGAATTTCTCCAAAACCTCTCCTTTAGAGGCTTGTACGTGGCGCTTTTTGGTATTTTGGTGTATCCTTAACTACAAGATTTTCGCAGTGCCGCACCGATCATCTGTGAATCCAATTGGCGGCAACTCAGCACCAGGAGGCTGTGGTGATAAAAGATATGCTAAGCAGCGCCGAGAGTCGTATGCGCGGCGCCATCCAAGTTTTGCATGACGATCTTGCTGCGATCCGAACCGGACGCGCCAACCCCGGGCTGGTGGAAAAACTGTCGGTGGAGTACTATGGGTCACCCACTCCGCTGATGCAGCTGGCTTCGATCAGCGTACCCGAGCCACGCTCACTCATGATCAAGCCTTTCGATCAATCCACGATTAAAGTCATCGAAAAAGCAATTCAAGCCTCGGAACTTGGGCTCAACCCGAATAATGACGGCAAGGTGATCCACCTCAACCTGCCTCCTCTGACAGAGGAGCGCCGCCGTGATCTCGCTAAGCACGTTCATCACCGCCTGGAGGAATCCAGGGTGGCGATTCGCAATATCCGCCGCGACGCGCATAATGACATGCGCGATTTTGAAAAGGAGAAACTGATCTCGGAAGACGAGCTCAAGCGCGGTGAAGAAGAATTACAGAAGCTTACCGATCGGTTCATCGAAGAAATTGCAGAGATGGGCAAGAAAAAAGAATCCGAGATTATGGAAGTTTAACATCATTGTCCCGCCGAAAGCAGGCGGGTTGCGAGCCCATCACGACACCTTACGCCAGGATGGTGCGAGCGGCAACCACTAATAAAGTGGGATTGCTTCGCCCGAACGGTCTCGCGATGACAGATGTGAACCATGGCAGAGTCCCCTAAAATAATTCCCGCTGACAAGCTACCTCGGCACGTTGCCATCATCATGGATGGGAATGGACGTTGGGCGCTTTCACGCGGTTTGCCGCGCCTGGCGGGTCACAAGGCGGGGACCGAAAATCTGCGCCGCGTCATCCGCGCCACTGCCGAGTTTGGCGTTAAGTATTTAACGATCTACGCATTCTCCACCGAAAACTGGGGCCGCCCTCCCGAGGAGGTCAAGGGTCTGATGTACATTCTGGAGGATGTGATTGACCGGGAGCTGGCGGAACTCAACAAGGAAGGCGTTCAGCTCCGTCATATTGGGCGGTTGGAACGGCTCGCTCCGACGCTCCAGGTAAAAGTCCTGGAGGCAGTTGAACTCACCAAGAATAACGACCGCCTTGTCTTGAATGTCGCCTTTAATTACGGCGGACGCGATGAAATTGTCAATGCCATCCAGAATATCCTCAAGGATGGTATCCGGCCCGAAGATGTCACCGATGAACTTGTCAGCCGTTATCTATACACCGCCGGCGTTCCCGACCCGGACCTGATCATCCGTACGTCGGGTGAATTACGTGTAAGCAATTTCCTGATCTGGCAGGCAGCATATTCGGAATGGTACGTCACACCCACTTATTGGCCCGATTTTGATAAGGAAGAGTATCGTCGCGCCCTCGAAATCTTTGCGCAACGCGATCGTCGTTTTGGTAAAGTTTCCTCGAAGGAGTACGAAGCTTCCAATGCCTAAACGGATCCTGACGGCTCTTGGCCTCGCTGTAATTGGCTTGCCCGCCATCATTTACGGCGGGGTCTTTTATTTTATAGTGGTCGCCATCCTATTGGTGGGCGGTGCCTGGGAGTATGTGCGCCTCTATCGGGCGGTCCAGTTCGAACCAAATCAACTTGTTACGATTGGGAGCGTGCTCGTGATTGTCACAGCACGCTTCTTTTTTGCAGACTTCGCTAATGCTTTATTTGTGCTAGCCGTCCTGCTGGCCATGGCTGTCCATTTATTTGCATTCGAGCACGGGCGAAATCAGGCGGGACTTGATTTCACAATTACGGTCGCGGGAATTGTGTATCTTGGATGGGTGGGTTCCTATTTACTCGATTTACGTTTTATCCTCAATCAGCAGACTGGTTTGTGGTGGTGGTTTATCGTCCTGCCCATCGTGTGGGCAGCCGATACGGGTGGTTACTCCATAGGCTCGGTCTATGGCAAACATAAAATGGCTCCTCGTCTCAGTCCGAAGAAAAGCTGGGAGGGCTATTTTGCCGGGGTGTTTACTTCTGTCTTGGTCGGCGCATTCTTCGCCTATGCATTTTCCACGCTTGGACCGAAACCTCTCGATGGCTTGATCAGTCCACTGCAAGGTGGGCTGCTCGGGTTGTTTATTGGCGCCGTTGCTCCTCTTGGCGACCTCGGTGAGAGCATGTTGAAACGTCAAAGCGGGCTGAAAGATTCCAGCAATATCTTTCCCGGTCATGGTGGCTTCCTGGACAGGATCGATACCTGGATCTGGGGAGCTGCGATTGGTTATTTCATTATCGAATTTTTTATTCTATAAGCATGTAGAGGAGGCAGTATGTCAGTGAATATGGGTAGTGACCCCACGCGGAATCTGGCGCTCGAGCTGGCGCGTGTTACCGAGGCGGCGGCGCTGGCAGCCGGTCGTTTCATGGGACGCGGCGATAAGGAAGCAGCCGACGCCGCGGCGGTCAACGCGATGCGGATCGTCCTCGGAACCGTAGATATGAATGGGGTCATCGTCATCGGGGAAGGGGAGAAGGACAATGCCCCCATGCTGTACAACGGCGAGAACGTGGGCAACGGCTCTGCACCGGATGTGGATGTGGCTGTCGACCCAATCGACGGAACTCGCCCCCTGGCGTTTGGCCGCACGAATTCGTTGGCAACGGTTGCGATCGCCCCGCGCGGGACCATGTTCGACCCAGGTCCGTTTGTGTATATGAACAAACTCGCCGTTGGACCGGAAGCAAAAGGGACCATCAATATCGAAAAATCCATCAGCGAGAACCTCGAGGCGATTGCCAAAGCCAAGCACAAAGATTTGGAAGACCTGACAACGATCATTCTCGACCGTCCTCGTCACACAGAGATGATTGCCGAGATCCGCAAGTGTGGAGCGCGCATCCGCTTGATCCCCGATGGTGACGTTGCCGCAGCGTTGATGACAGCCTGGCCCGATTCCGGCGTGGATGTGTTGATCGGTATTGGCGGTACCCCCGAAGGTGTGCTGGCGGCCTGTGCACTGCGCGCCATGGGTGGTGAGATTCAGGGCAAGCTCTACGCTCGCGATGAAGATGAGCTGCGCCGCGGTCGAGATGCCGGTTACAACTTCGACAAGGTCCTCACTATGGATGACCTTGTCTCCTCCGAAGATGTCTTCTTTGCCGCAACGGGGATTACGGATGGCGAGCTGCTCAAAGGCGTGCGCTACTTCGGCGACGGCGCCAGCACCGATTCCCTGGTCGTGCGTGGCATGACCGGCACCGTACGCCAGATCACCGCCACCCACCGCATCGACAAACTCCGCCAGTTCAGTGCAGTGAAGTACTGATAGTATGTCATTGCGGGGCGCTAGCCCGAACCAATCTCCACTTAGACGGATAATGCTATTCGATGGGCTTGGTCTATTTGACGGGAGATTGGGCATTGATGCTTGACACTCCCTTCCCTTGCACGTATAATGTCGGTCGCTTTCCTTGCTAGCTCAATCGGCAGAGCGGGCGGCTGTTAACCGCTAGGTTCGAGGTTCAAGTCCTCGGCAAGGAGCTACTGACAAAAAGAATTTGCCCCAGCTTTTCGGCTGGGGCAAGTTTTTTAAGACTGTATACATTGGTAATCCCATGAGATGATCCAGATCCGGCTTAAAAGGTAAAGCACCTAGATGTATGACTCCAATGAAGCCTCAATAAGACAAACTAGGTGCCTTACACTTCAATTTTAGAACTTGTCTGGCAAATTGTATGTAAGGAAAACCCTTCATTAATTAATCCTATTGGTATGGTTCAAAGACTGGATTCAAGAACCGTATCCTAAACTGCGAATAGGAGGTGGAAGGAATCATCAATCACAAGATCCTTCGCATCCATCACGTCAATGAGATCGTGCCGCCAGGTCAATGGATTTATTGGGATATCGGTTTTCTTGTATGGGGAGCCTCGATGCTGATGGCTGGATGGTTTTTATGACACGCTGGAAAGCGGAATAGCTTCAAATCTACATCAACCGTCTGATGCCAAATTTTTAATTTTCGCTAAACTAGCGTGATAACAAGTTCGTGTAAGTCTCGTTTATGCAAATGAATCAACCTGTCGGCAATTCCATTTTTACTTACGGGATTGGCTTATAGGAAAGGAGCAAATTATGGCTAAGTATAGCAAGAAGTCAGGCGATGAAGTTAAGAAAGCTGTGCATAAGCAGAAGAGAGGCGAGCTGAAAAGTGGCCGGTCGGGCAAAAAGGTGACCAGCCGCAAGCAAGCCGTTGCGATCGGTCTTTCGGAGGCAAGGAAGAAAGGCGCCAAAGTGCCAAATAAGAAATCTTCCTCCCGCTCATCCAAGAAGAAAAGTTCCTGATCACCTGTAACCGTTGCAAGGACCCCTGCATGGGGTCCTTTTTGTTTCCCTGGTTTGGATTCTATGAATGGGAACAAATCCCTTCGTGCTTCAGTCCTCAATAAAAGGAAGCTTCTATGAAAAAACTATTTGCCTTCAGTTTGGCGCTTGCTGTGCTTCTTTCGGCATGTTCTTCTGCGCCTTCTACCCCTTCCGGGGGTGGAATTTCGACACCGATCATGATCACGGCCGAAGTAAGTACTGTAATCGCCGATGGTGGGGGTGGGACCTCAGTCACACCGGAACCACCAACACCCATCCCAACACTTGCCGGGGGACTCTCGACAACAGAGCTCAAATATCGGGTGCTGGAAGCATTTCCCGATTTCTTCTTTTGTGACCCGGATTTTTACCCGATCGCGCGTGCCGAGGAGTCGGATCTGGCTATCCAGCGCTTTCCCGAGATCCAGGCCAACGCTGAGGTATTCCAGGCGATACTGGCTCATAACGGCTTAAGCGGTGTGACGGCATTTACCGATGAACAAAAACTTCTGATCTACCGCGAATATAAAAAGCTCAACGCCATCTACTTTGAACTGGTAGGAGACAAATACCAATTCCAAATCCAGACTGGAGCAGAAAATCAGCAGGGGAGTGCAATCACCGCGACGATTGACAGCAGCGGCAAGATCGAAATACTGCAAAAAGAACAAAGCTTCCCCACCTGTCCGATCTGCCTTGCGGCGGGCACTTTGATCGACACGCCGCGCGGCGCTGTCCGTGTGGAGCAGCTGCATGTAGGTGATTCCGTTTGGACGCTGGATGACACGGGTATGCGCGTGGCAGCCGTCATATTGAAGACGGGGAGTGTGCGAGTCCCCGCGACTCATCAGATGATCCATGTCGCATTGAGCGATGGGCGCGAGCTTTGGGTATCCCCTGGTCACCCGACGGCAGATGGACGGATCATTGGCAGCCTCAAGATTGGAAACACTCTGGATGGCGCTAAGATCCTGCAGCTTGAACATGTGCACTATGACGGTGGCTCCACCTTCGATCTTCTTCCCTCTGGCAAAACTGGTTTTTACTGGGCGAACGGAATCCTGATGGGCAGTACCTTAAAGCAATAAATTAAATAAAAACTGACGGCGAGTGTTTCGCCGTCAGTTCTGTATGATGATGTTGTTACTTGTTTTGAGGAGTCCACAAATCTGCAATTCGTGGGAGCAGGAAGTAGTCCGCACCGATGTAGCCTGCGATCTTCCAGGCAAGGACGAGCAGGACCGCCAGACCGAAGAAGACACCGTTGACGCTTGCGGAACCAGCCATGATGAAGTTCCAGTTCATGAAGCCGCTAAAGAAAGCGGTCACACCGATGAAGATACCTGCGATCAGCAAGACGCCGAACATCAATTCGCTGATAGCAATGACCTTAGCGAACCAGGTATATGCTTGCGCATTGAGCAAGGTTTGAAGGAATTCACGGTACCAGGCAAATGCAATCGGAGGGCGGCCTTCTGCAGGAACTTGAACGGCAGCCGTCCAAAAGCCTTTGAGGGCAACACCGGTTTTCATCCAGGCGGGGTTGCTCAACTTTGCGATGCCGGACTCAATCCATTGCGCGCCGAGCCACACACGGACAATCAGCCAGAGGACAGAGAAGCGTTTGTCGCTGAAGATCATATTGATGATCGCCGGCGTTTCGAGCGTTTGACCCTTGCGGGTAGTAACATAAGCGGACATTTGAAATTTTCCTTTCAGAGGTGATCTATAAAAGCTAACTTATGTGCTTAATTTACACCTATCAGGTCTGAATTGTTAGTGATGATTATCATAATTACTACCGTATTTATCTATTTTTCGATATGACAGTTGTCATACACCTGCAAAGACCTGAACGTCGGAATTAATAATTGCTTCGAGAACTTGCGTTTGCTATAATCGCCTCCAGTCCATTCAAGGAGAATGCCTATGCAGTCATTTGTGTTCCAGGACGCAATTCGTTTTCGACTTGCAACGCAGCAGGAGGACACTGGCGCCAAGCTCCAGGTTTTCTTTGGAGTGTTTGTCGGTGTCATCTTGCGCTGGATCCTGGTGGATTTGATCAAGAACCATGCCCCCTGGAATCTTTCGCTTGTCATTGCCCGGATCGTAGTCGCGTTGATCGCCACGATTTTTGTCTTTTCAGGCTATTGGCAAAAGGTCAAAGATCAGCCCGCCGGTATGCGCTTCTTGAATGCCCTGGTGTACGGCGTTTCCATTGATGCTCTGGTGGGTCCGTGGACGTATTAGGAGGAGACAAGATGAATTCGTTCAGTTTTAACGATGCAGCGCGCTTTCGATTAGCGACACAACAGGAAGACACTCATGCGAAGGTGCATGTATTTATTGGCGTTTTCCTTGGCGTGATCTTGCGCTGGGTTTACAGCGTCGCAGTGAATGTGATCAAGAATCAAGCCCCCTGGTGTTTTGGAACATGGACATCTATCCTCATCCGTTTGGCAGTCGCCTTGGTTGTGACCTTCTTTGTATTTTCCGGTTACTGGCAGAAGGTACAGGACCAACCTGCTAGTATGCGTTTCTGGAATGCTGTTGCCTACGGGATTACGATAGATGTTATCGTCAGTTCATGGTTGCCCGTCGCGACCTGCTAAGAGATGAGCGAAGGACCTAAATAAAAAGAGAAGGCATATGCCTTCTCTTTTTTTGATTTGCTGATGTTTACTCGCTTTTGTCAGCGCTCTCTGACTCGGCAGGTTTGTCGGTGGTCTTGCTTTCCGATTTGTCTTCCCGCGTATTACTTCCGGACGGTGACCGATGATCGGTAGCGTAAAATCCGGAGCCCTTGAAAATGATTTTGCTCGGGGTGATGATTCTCCTTACTGTTTTTTTTCGGCACTCCGGACAGATTTTCAATGGCTCGTCGTTGAAGGATTGATGGCGCTCAAACTCAACACCACACGAGTCACAGCGGTATGTATAAACGGGCATGGTTCTTACTCCTTAATGGCGGCGCTGATTATAGCCTGCCCAACATATCATGGCAAGGAAAAATTTCTAAGAGATCTGTTAACAGAAGGTCGAAAGACGCAATTTTATTTCGAAGATCCATGCCAGGTGAAAAAACGGGTCATCGATTGGACGTCATCGGAGCCTTTGATCTCTACGCGCTGCAGGTTAAACAAGTTCCAATCACCCTGCTGGTCGATGTAGCCTTCGGCTCCCATGGCAGCCATATAGCCGGCAAACCTGACATAATCTAACACGGCCGGGTTCTTGGCTCCAAAGGGGTAGGCAAATGTCTGGATGTCAATCCCAAGCACGCGCTCCAGCTTTTCCCTGGATTCGATGATTTCCGTATGCTGGTCCTCGGGGGCGAGTTTAGTCAGGTCATAGTGATTCATGCTGTGGCATCCTACTTCCCAGCCCGCATCGTGCATCTCGAGGATCTGGTCTCGGTCCATAAAGCCATCGGCACCCAGATAATTTGCCACAATATAGAGCATGCCGGTAAAACCATATTTTTGCATGATTGGAAAAGCATTGACGTAGTTATCCATGTGTCCGTCGTCAAACGTGATTAACATCGGATGCGGCGGAAGCTCGCGTCCTACCGTAATTGCCTGCACCAGCATTTGTGTAGAGATGGTTGTATAGCCCCAATCCTGCAATGCTTTGAGCTCTTGATCGAATTTTTCAGGAGAGACGTAGTAGCGACTATTGACCGGAGAAATACCAATGTGGTGGAAGAGCAAGATCGGAATAGTGACGTCGCCAGGTCCCCGGACGACCCAGGTTGGCGTGGGAGTTGGGGAGACAGTGACCGTCGGTTCGGGAGTATCCGTCCATGTGGCTGTGTCTGTCGCAGAAGCCGCGGCAATCCGAGGCCGGGAAAGAGGTAATTTTGTCACGGTTGGAATGAGCGTTGCTCGCGGAGTGACAACTGTCCCTGTGCAAGCTGTCAAGAAGAATAGCACCCCCATTAAAATGTTTATTTTTCGCATCGCTGCTTTCAAGCTAGAGTGGGTGATTTAGATCCCAGAGAATGCGGAGACCGTCGAGAGTCAGCCATGGCGCAATGATCTGTATAACGTCTGTTTCCTGAGCGACAACTTCGGCGAGCCCGCCGGTCGCAACCACTTTCATCTGTGGCCCAAGCTCACGCTTGAAGCGCTCGACCATACCCTCGACCATGCTGACGTATCCATACAACAATCCGGCCTGCATGGCATGAACGGTGTTTCTGCCGATGACAGATGGCGGCCTCTGCAGATCAATGCGCGGCAGTTTGGCGGCATGAGTAAATAATGCTTCGGTGGCAAGATTGATCCCGGCAGTGATCGCGCCGCCCAGATATTCACCGTCTCTTGTAAGGGCATTGAACGTGGTTGCCGTTCCGAAGTCGATTACGCAGGCAGGTCCTCCGTACAAATACATTACGGCGACAGCATCCGCGATGCGGTCGGCACCCACAGCTTTAGGATCTTCATATCGGACTTTGATTCCCGTTTTCACCCCCACATCGACAATGAACGGATCCTTTTCCAAGTATTCCTTGCAAGCCTGGATGACGCGTCCCGTCAGCTGTGGTACCACGGAAGCCAGGCAAATCGCTTTTAGATCCTTCATCGTGTGACCTGCGTTTTGTAACAGCCCCTGGAACTGCAGTCCATACTCATCCGGCATACGGGCATGGTCTGTGGCAAGTCTCCAATGCGAACCAAGAACATTGCCGTCATATAGGCCGAGTGTGACGTTGGTGTTGCCGATGTCAATGGTAAGAAGCATAGGAGTCCTTGAATTCAAGTCCGAAGGGAGTATTTTGGATTTTACCATCCGTTCCCATTTCAAGCGGATCAAAGATTTCTCTTAGCGGATTGCTTCAATAATCTCGGCGACCATATCGAATTTGTTGAATTGCGGCATGATATAGACACCGCCAGCCCACGTCTTGAGCTGATTGATCAGTTCAACAGCGATCTCCACTCCGGCTTTGACTCCATCCTCGCCTGCCGCTTCGACGCGTTGCCGCGTTTCGTCTGGGATGAAGATGCCCGGTACCTCGTGATGCAAAAAGTTGACATGCTTGGCACTGACCAGAGGAAGAATTCCAACCAGAACCGGTTTCTGAAATTTTCCATATTTGGCTTCATAGGTTTGGATGAGCCTTGCTCCGTCATCGCCTCGATAGGAGGGCTGGGTCAGAAAAAAGTCGGCGCCAGCGTTGATTTTGCGGTGAAGGTTCTTCACCTCCGTCTCCAGATCTGGTGGACAGAGGTTTAGCGCCGCGCCGACAAAGAAGTTTGTAGGCTGTCCGATCGAAGTGCCAGAGTGATCCACGCCGGTGTTGAAGCCCTGCTTAATGAGTTTGATCAAGCCTGAGGGGACAAGATCATAGTTATCCATCGCTTCCGGGTAATCACCAATCGAGGTGGGATCACCCATGACCACAAATACGTTGCGAATGCCAAGCGCATGTGCTGCCAGCAAATCACCCTGTACACGCAAAAGATTGCGGCCGCGCGTGGGGAAGTGGAGCGTAGTTTCGACGCCGACCTTGCGTTGCACCACATCACAGACTGCCCAGGCGGACATGCGCATCCGCGCCATCGGGGAGTCGGCTACGTTGATGACATCCGCGCCCGCATCGGCCAGCACAGAAGCCGCGGCGATCAATTTATGTGTGGAAAGTCCGCGCGGCGGGTCCATCTCAACCGAGATGGCGAACTTCCCTGCCGTCAATTTTTGTGCAAACTGAGTTGGTTGTTCCTGAGCAATTTCGGTCACCTCCTCCTGTGGCAGGATGGAGATGTGGGCTTGGTCTATAGGCGGTGCGGTGCTCAATGCCTTTCTCATTGCGGCAATATGCTGAGGAGTGGTGCCGCAACATCCTCCGACAATCGATGCACCTGCCTCCCGGAAGGAGAGCGCGTATTCACCAAAATATTCCGCATCCGCAGGGTACATGATGCGTCCACCGACCTGCTCGGGCCAGCCGGCATTTGGCTTTACCCAGAACTTTCCTGCCGGCACAATCGGCGTCATCTGTTTGAGCAAGCGTAAAAGCTGCGCAGGACCCCCCGAGCAATTGATTCCAATGACATCCACGCCGGTTTCTTTCAGCCGCCGCGCAACGGTGAGTGGGTCGTCTCCAAGCAAGGTTCGATCGTCGCGAGTGAAGGTGATCGAGGCAACCACAGGCAGACTGCAGGTTTCGCGCGCGGCTTTGATCGCCTCCTTGATCTCGTAGAGATCGCTGAACGTTTCGATGACGATCAGGTCGACGCCAGACTCAGCGAGCGCCCGGATCTGCTCTGCGAACGCCTCACGCGCCGCCTCCGGTTTGACCCGCCCATATGGCGCGATTCTCACCCCTAGCGGACCTACATCCCCTGCCACCAGCACATCGCGAAACGAAGCACTGACCACACGTTTGGCGAGATCCACGCCGGCCTTGTTGATGGAGATCGTTTTATCTTGCAGTCCATGCTTGGAGAGTTTGAAGCGATTTGCACCGAAAGTGTTGGTAATAATCAACTGCGCGCCCGCTTCGATATAAGCGTGGTGAATCTCTGCTACAGCAGAAGGGTTCGTCAAGTTGAGCTCATCGAAGCATTTCTCAAAACCAATTCCGTGCGTATGGAGCATCGTGCCCATGGCACCATCGGCGAGGAGAGTTTGTTTCGATACCATTTGAAGAAATTTTGTGTCTGTCATTGTTTCTCTTTGTAAATTTAAATGTTCTCAAAAGCCTAGGAAAAAAACCGAATCATGACGAGTATCCATAGTCCAGCCACAGCCGCAATTGTTTCCGGAGTAGAGCGGATGACAGCGTAGAGGGCAATCACCCAGGAATGAATAATATATAGGGCGAAAAACAGGGCGAAGCTCCCATCGCGTACCTAATATCGCGTCTGTGGTAAGCAGCAACCATCAGAGCCAGACCTACAGGAAGGGAAAAGGGCCATAAACTTGTATTCCACCACAGATCTACTTCTACGGCAGCGCGCAACGGCCAAAATCCATAGAAAAAAAGGGATAGCACGGTGGCAAGCGTGATAGGTAGAAACACTTTGATGGTTTCTCGATAACCACTGATACGCCAGGTCTCTACCAGCCAAAACAACACACTCGCCACACCGAGCTGTGGTTTCATCGTGACGGAAAATAAACCGAGCTGGGGCGGCAAAGTCAAGCCTAGTAAGGGCAGCCAGTCAATGTTGCCATTTATGGTGTTATGTATCACCGGCGGTGAAATCAGGATAGCCGTAATCGCCCATTTGCCGCCACCCAGTTTGTGTCCAGTATAGGCATAAACAATAAACCCTACAAACACCAGG
>DATHUN010000267.1:0-3832 GCA_035462205.1 Anaerolineales bacterium | reverse complement strand
GCGAACAATCCAATCAAGGGCACACCCAGTCAGGCAAACTGGATACTGACGATAACACCCACCCCCACTGCTACAGCAACCGGTACAGCCGCTCCGACGGGAACCCCCACGAAGACAGGTACACCAACCACTGGTCCCAGTGTTCTTATCAATGAAGTTGCCTGGTCTGGGACGTCTGCTAATTCGAACGATGAATGGATTGAACTTTATAATCCAGGCACTTCACCAATCAACATAACCGACTGGAAACTGTATGGGGATGACAATACCTTAAACAAAGTGGGTAGTCCTAACATTACACTTTCGGGAACCATTCCTCCCGATGGGTATTTCCTATTGGAACGAAATGAACAAGCCACAGATGTAAGCGCGAACCAGATATACGCAAGCGGCGATTTACTAAACACAGGCGAACGGCTGTATCTAAAAGATAGCGCAGGAGCTACGATTGACACGGCCAACCTCGATGGCGGCAGCTGGCCGGCCGGAACTGCATCCACAACAAGTACTTCGCCGCCAGCGTATGCCAGCATGGAACGGGTCGGAAAAACCGGGAACCAGTGGGTCACCTATAATGGGACAATCCCTCTTGCGCGTGACCGCAATGGTGGACCGATTCGCGGTACCCCAGGGAATCCAAACTGGATTCGGACAGCCTCGATCACCACCATTACGTCCGATAGCCCGGATCCATCCGTGGTGAATCAATACGTCAATGTCGTGGTGAGTGTAGTCGGAGGCATCACGACCCCCACCGGAAGCGTATCGATTACCGGAGCAAATACAAACTGTACGATCACTCTTTCAAATGGCACAGGAAGTTGCCAGGTGAGATTTACATCGACCGGCACAAAAACGATTACAGCTACCTACACGAGTACCAGCGGGCTGCCTCCCAGCAACGATACAGAATCGCACCAAGTTGCCACCGCGGGAACGATATTTACTACGCCTACACCCATACCTATACCTCCCCCTCAGTTGGTGGCAATTAATGAATTCGTGCCGCGACCCGGACACGACTGGAACGGTGATGGTGTTGTCAATGTAGGCGATGAGTACATTGAGCTGCTGAACCATGGCACGGTGGATGTGAATCTAAGCGGCTACCGCCTGGACGATGAGGTCAATATTGGATCGAATCCGTATTCCCTTCCGGCAAAGGTTCTGAAGCCTGGCGAGCGGGTTGTCTTTTATGGCAGCGAAACGGGACTGCTTCTCGGCGACGGTGGCGATGGGGTTCGCCTGTTGAAGCCCAATGGACAACTGATGGACGCATACAACTATACCGTCGTGCGTAGCCCGGATCAATCCTATTGCCGTTTGCCGGATAACGGTGGCGCCGACGATTGGAACCAGAACTGCTATCCCACCCCGGGGCTGCAAAATTCCCTCAGCGGAACTGTTGCGGTTCCTTCCGGCAGTGTCGGGCAAGAATCTTTATGCCCGATCGCCGATACACTTCCTGCTGATTTCGTCCAAGCGGAATGTGAGCCATTTGGGAATAACATCTGGCGGCAGGAATTCTGGGACCGAACCGGCTGGTATAACGAAAAATACCTGCCCGGTTCTGATACCAAGTGGCCCGTATTTGCCGATTAAACGAACAGGACGGCTCGTCGAGCCGTCCTGTTTTTTATCAATCCTCCGCTGCTCGAGCCACCTCGTCGGCCTCGAAGACCACCTCTTCCTTGCCGGTCAATTTGTCCTCCACTTTTTCAAGGATCAAGCGCAGGTGACCCGGATGGGATACGAAATCCAGATCGTCGGCCGGGACAGCCAGGATCGGGCAAAGTGTAAAGTTTTCGATCCATGCTTCATACAGATTGTTGAGTCCTTGCAGGTAATCGGAGCCGATTGTTTGCTCGTAGGCGCGTCCGCGGTGAGAGATGCGGTTCATCAATGTAGGCACCGAAGCTCGTAGATAAATGACCAGGTCCGGGGGCGGAAGGAAGCGCATCGTGGTCTCATACAGATCACGATAGGTCTGGTAATCCCGCTTTTGAATGTGTCCCTGCAGATAGAGGTTCTGAGCAAAGATCTCGGCGTCTTCATACACGCTGCGATCCTGCACGACTGAGGTGGGATGTTGCGAAAGGTTATAGTGAGAGCGCAGGCGATGGGTCAGGAAAAAGACCTGGGAGTGGAACGACCAGGCGTCCATGTTCTGGTAGAAATCCACCAGATACGGGTTTTCAGCGACCGGTTCATAGAACGGTTCCCAGCCCATGCGCACACACAGCATTTCTACAAGCGTGGACTTTCCGACACCGATGTTGCCAGCCACCGCGACGAATTTCTTCATTTTTCCTCCGAGATGATTGCTTATTGGGGAATCTCGCCCGCCAGTTCCTTGTCGATCACCTGTTTGAATACATCGAGTGGCTGCGCGCCAACGACTGCCAGACCATTGATAAAGAAGGTGGGCGTGGAGCGCACTCCCAGATTCACGGCAAAGTCGCTATCCGCTTCGATGGCTGCCTTGTACTTCTGGTCTTGCAGACATGCCTGGAACTTGTCTATATCCAGGCTGAGTTGCTGTGCGTATTGAGTATAGACCTGGGTTCCCAGATTTTCGCTGCTAAAAAGCTTTTCATGATAGGGCCAGTAGGCATCCTGCTCACCGGCACACATCGCCGCTTCCGCCGCCCCAAATGCATCGGGATGGATGGACGTCAGTGGCAAGTTGCGGTAGACAAGTTTGATCTTGCCCGGATAGGCAGCCAGCAGCGGTTCATATACTTCCTGATGCCAGCGGCGGCAGAAAGGACATTGGTAATCGCTGAATTCAACGATCGTGATCGGCGCATCCTGAGGACCAATGGCAGGAAACCCTTCAGAGGGAATGTTATAGCGCTTGAACTGGGGTGCCTCGGTTGCAGGCGCATTCGCGACCAGACTTGATATCTGCCCGGCCGTCTGCGCAGCGTTCCCCTGTCCTCCAGCGGGTTGAAATCCCCACATTGCATAACCCAGCAATACACCTGCCGCAAAAGCAAGCACGGTAAAGACTGCATAAAAATGACTACGCTTGAATGTGAACGTTTCTTCCCCCGGCGGTTCGGGTATAACTTCAACCTGATCCACAGGCTGGTCTATAAAATCTTGTTCATCGATGGGTTCGATCGCAGGTTCTGTATTTTTTTTCGTTCTGGTTGGCATGCCGGGCATTATAACATGGGCAGTTTCGTCCCCTGTTTGCTACCTTTGTACCGAACAAACGTATATGATTACAAGATATTTCGCGCGAGGCGCGCTAAGTAGAAAACAAAACTGGAGAAAAAATGACCACGCATGAACAGCATCCTATTCCCTGGTATCTCTGGCCCTTTGTGGCAATCTGGAAATTGCTGGCCGTCATCGTTGAGATGACAGGTCGACTCGTAGCAATGATCCTTGGCATCGTCTTGATGATCGTCGGCGTATTGATCAGCCTGACGATTGTTGGCGCCATCATCGGTGTGCCGCTGGCGATCGTCGGATTGCTGTTATTTATCAAAGGGATATTTTAAAACGTTGCGGCGGGAGGCTGCCCGCCGCTACCGGCTCATATTTCTGGCTGAATCCTGCGTCTGGATATCAAGAGCAGGATTCGGTCGCGTAAAGAAGCGATGATCCGCCGCACCGGAGGGATGCGGAAGATCAGCAAGACTACGACCACGAGTCCGTAAATCAGTGGGCGGATGATATCGCCTTCCAGACGGAAGAAATCTCCTTTTTTGCCCCAGGCATAGTGAAGTACCGCGAGCGGAGCGATCAGATAGATCATCTGGTGAACACGCTTCCAATTCTTTTTCAGGCGCATTTTCCAAATATCGAACGAGGTAAAGGC
>DATHUN010000266.1:0-6916 GCA_035462205.1 Anaerolineales bacterium | reverse complement strand
TGAGTAATGTCATAAGCCATACAGCCTGTTCGGCATGCTGTAATCCCAGCCATAGCTAGTACAATGACCCTAATGATTATCGGAATATCCCAGATTGGCAGGTTGAGCTATGGCTACAAATGTAACAAGCACCGCAGCACCAGCACAACATGAAAAGCTGAAAGTGTTCCTTCACGCTCTGCTGTTCGTGGCGGGCTTTTCCATGGTATTTATCGTCGGGTGGGGCGGCTCCGTGACGCTGGTCGGACAATTCTTCGGCGCCTATAAGCGCATCATCGCCCAGATCGGCGGCATTGTCGTCATCCTGTTTGGGCTGGCTACCCTGGAGCTAATCCGAATCCCGTGGTTCTATGCGGATACGCGGACGGAGTACACCGGTCGGCGCGGGACGTATGGCGGATCGGCGCTCATGGGCATTTTCTTCGCTGCGGGCTGGAGTCCATGTATTGGCGCGACCTTAGGCGCGATCCTGACCATGGGCTTGAGTCAGCAAACCGTCGGGCAGGCGATGTGGCTGGCTTCGGGGTACTCGCTCGGTCTGGGAATACCCTTCCTGATCATGGCATTAGGTCTGGAGCGCGCCACCGGCTGGATCAAGCGGATGCGCAAATATCGCCACGCCATTCAAATTGTCAGCGGCATCTTTATCATTACGATCGGTATCCTGTTGTTCACCAACACGATGAGCCTGATCGCGATCTGGGCGTTCAAGAATGGTTTCTACGTCGAGAAGTTTGCCCTGTTCGCCGCCGCGCCCACCTATTTCACCGCGATCATTGCCGGCTTGCTCTCGTTCCTTTCCCCATGTGTATTGCCGCTCGTCCCTGCCTATCTTGGATACTTGAGCGGTCACACATTGCAAAGAGCATAACCCATGAAAAAGCTGTTCCTGCTTTTGATGGTTTCCGTTCTGCTCGTGAGCTGCCAATCCAAAGCCGTGACCGGAGAAGATGTCGCCGTCGCGGGTGGCTCGTATAAGAGCGTGACTCCCAAAGAGCTCAGAACGATGCTCAAGAACAAGGATTTCATCTTCATCAACGTGCATATTCCCTTTGCCGGGAACATTCCGGATACGGATGTGTCCATTCCTTACGACCAGATGGAACAAAGTCTTTCCCAGCTTCCGGCGGATAAGAACGCCAAGATCGTCTTGTACTGTCGCAGCGGGCACATGGGCCAGATCGCCGCAGAGAAACTGGTCTCGCTCGGCTACACTAATGTCTGGAATCTCAAGCGCGGCATGGTCGATTGGGAAAAAGAAGGATTTGATCTGGAGAAGTAGGCTGTTGATGTCTGGAACCTGGAACATGTCACCCGGTCGATCAGGCTGGGTGTCGTTGTTATGAGCAAAGTTGCTCATCGATGAACCCGCCCGAGAGCGAGGCGTTGGCAGCGAGATTTTATCTTCACCGTTTTTCACATCCTCGCAGATAGGCAATTTGGCTCTTCCCAATCTGATTTCATTGATACAGAATCAAGATGCATGATACATGACAGAGAAGCTAGGAGAAATCATGGAACAAGAGATAGAAGTGGGTGAAGGAGCTCTTGCGGAAGAGAACCCTACCAACAAACACATCAAGCAAATCGCCTGGATGGTGCTTAGCTTGATCGTAGTATTTCTGCTCGGTGTCGGAAGCAGCTATCTAACCTGGGGTAAGGACGAGACCGCGGAATCGAAACAACAGAAAGAGGCTGCCAGCCTCTACGAGCAGGTCAATCCGAAAGACGGCTATAGCTTGTCCATCTCCTATGGCGATCTTGGTCCACAATTGCTGAAGAGCGGTGTGATCGATTACGAAGCTTTTGCAAAGATCTACCAGGATTCTGGTAACCCGCTTTCTGCAGATCAAATTGAAATTCTCAAGGATGGCAGTGACCACGAGATCGTGATCAACGCCCAGAACGCTCATTTCCTGCTGAACTTCTTCTGGGCGGTTGGGCTGGCGAACAAAAACACGATCCTGACCCAGGGTCCGATGATTCAGCAGAGCAATGGTGAATTCGAGAGATTCGCCTCCACCGGTGGCTGGGGACTGGCTACGAAGCCGGTCACGCAGCTATATGCTAGCATCGATTTGATTCCCCTTAGGGCGGAACAGCAGACGCTCGTCGAAGAGGTGGCAATGCAGGTGTACCGGCCCTGCTGCAACAATCCCACTTACTTCCCTGACTGCAACCACGGCATGGCGATGCTCGTAATTTTGGAATTGATGGCTTCCAAGGGCGCCACCGCCGACGAGATGTTTAAAGCTGCCAAATATATCAACGCCTACTGGTTTCCACAACAGACCTTGGAAATTGCGATGTTCATGAAAGCAAACCAGGATCTGGATTTTGCCGATGTCGATCCAGAACTGGTTGTGGGTAAGCAGCTTTCTTCCGCTTCTGGTGCACAAATGGTACACGCCGACCTACAATCAAAGGGTTTGCTGCAGCCAGCGCCCGGTCAGGGTGGCAGTTGCGCCAATTAACTTGGTAATTTTGACTTCGCTAAAGAAGTCTATCTTTTGAAACTTCAGAAGGAAAGGATAAATGGTATGGCGAATACAGTAATCGATCCCGTATGTGGTATGGAAATTGATCCCGAGACAGCCGCCGGAAAATCCGAATACAAGGGGCAGACCTATTATTTCTGCGCTCCGGGGTGCAAGCGGTCGTTTGATAAGGATCCTGAGAAATACGTCGCTTCCGGTCAGCAAAGCGGCCACGAACAGCACCACTAGTAACTCATGTCACCCCGGAAAGCGGGTCCCTTCGGAAGGATGACATTTTGTTTAAGTGCAGTGATTTCTCCTCCAGGGAAAACAGCCTATCCGAATTAGATAGGCTGTTTTTGTTTAATCTGTCCGATGGCTTCTTACCAGCAAGCGATTCTGCTTATATAGCTTCGAGCCGAACGCCGCTGTTATTCTGGCACAACAAGGAATATAGTTTGATTGTTTACAAAGGAAAACAAGATGTCAAAATCTACCCGCTATATTCCTGCCCTGAGCTTTCGCTGGCTCACTCCGCTCTATGATCCCATTCTGAAGTGGGTGATGCGCGAAGAGACTTTCAAGCGTAGATTGATTCGGCAAGCGAGCATTCGGGCCGGCATGCAGGTGCTCGATCTTGGCTGCGGTACGGGGACATTAACGGTCATGCTCAAACAGGCGCATCCGCATGCCCATGTCACAGGCCTGGATGGCGATCCGCAGGTATTGAAGATCGCCCGCGAAAAATCGCGCAGCATGGATATTCATTGGAAAGAGGGGTTCGCTTCCTCGCTTCCCTACCCGAATGCTACGTTCGACCGGGTAGTGACCAGCCTGGTGATTCACCACCTGGTCACCGACGATAAACGTCGTGCCTTTCAGGAGATCTATCGGGTTCTCAAGCCACAAGGCGAGCTCTACGTTCTGGACTTTGGCGCGCCCCATTCCTTGCTTGCCCGCTTGATCACAAGTTATATGCACGGGCTGGAAGAGGCGGCCGATAACTTCGACGGGTGGATTCCGCAATTTATAGCGGAAGCCGGCTTCCGGTCTGTGAGAGAGGTGGAGAATTTCGTCACCGTATTTGGTCCGCTGTCGTTGTGGCAGGTTGTCAAAGGGGAGGTGGAATCCATCCAGAAATCAGAATGACATTCGTTATACGTCATTCGGCGTATATGCCGTACCGCCATTTCACGCTGTTGCGGATAGATTACCGGTTTTATCATTCGGTCCGTAGAGAATAAATTTATGGACAAACCGGGTCATATTTCATCCAATAGCGTGGCATTTGTCACTGGATGGTAAACCGCGCCGTTGCTATGATGAAATTATCCCGTATGGAGAACCCAATGAAGATTTCGCGTAAAATCGTTTTCCTTTTACTGATTGGTCTGATCGCTCTGACAAGTCTCCCCGCCTGCTCGAGCAAGTCCAATGATGTGCATCTGAATATGACTGCGATGGACAGGATGCCCGCCGAAGTGCAATCTGCACCCGTCACCGTGCAGCAGGCCTACCAATTCGCTTCCGCCAACCCGGATGTAATGAAGAATATTCCCTGCTATTGCGGCTGCGGCAACGTCGGACACACTTCGAACTATTCTTGTTACATTTCCAGTGCAGACGACAAAGGCAACATCAGATTTGACAATCATGCCCTTGGTTGTTCGATCTGTGTCGATATTACGCAGGATGTCATGCGGTTGCTGCGGGAGGGCAAAAGTTCGCAGGATGCCCGAGCCTATATCGACTCTACGTATTCCAAATACGGACCCTCTAATATTCCATAACTAATGCGCTCTCGTTTCTCTCTTCTCCTTTCTTTAGCAGTAGCTGGACTGGTAGTGGCTTTCCTCCCCTTACCCGTTCGGTTCATTGCACCTCAGGAGCGGACCTTTCGAATCGAGGCGCGTCAATATGCCTATTCTCCCTCGGAGCTGCGCGTGAACGCCGGTGACACTGTGACTATCCAGCTGGTGAGCACAGATGTCGTTCATGGATTGTACGTGGATGGCTACGATATTTCTGTCCAAGCGGACCCGGGTCAGACCGCGACCTTGACCTTTGTCGCCAGCAAGCCAGGGTCCTTCCGCTTTCGCTGCAACGTCACCTGCGGAGCGATGCATCCGTTCATGATCGGCAAGCTGAGCGTTGGTACGAATCTCTGGTTTTATCGTTCTCTGGGCCTGGCAGCTTTAGCAATTTTGAGTGTCGTCATATCCGTAAAGCAAAAAGCGTAGTTGCATTATGGCAAAGATTGAGCTTACTCGGTATCGTTTCCTGAAGAACGCGCTGATCAACCGTTATCCCCAACTGGCTGTTTTGATCGTCATGCTGGTTGGATATGTATTTGCGATCATGGCCGGTTTCATCGGCACCCCCGTCGGAAGTCATAATTTCAGCATCGTCTTTGTATGGATTGCATGGTGGGCAATTCTGATCCTCGTCGCGGTGCCCTTCTTTGGACGCGGCTGGTGCGCGGTGTGTCCCATCCCCCTGCCGGGAGAGTGGCTGCAGCGCGGCGCGGTGCTGGCTCCGCCGGATCAAAAACCGAAGTGGCTTAATCTCCGCGTCCCAAAGATGTTTCGTAACATCTGGATGCAAAATATCTCCTTCCTGCTGCTCGCCTTATTTAGTAGCGTTTTGCTAACCACCCCAAACATCACCGGCATTGTGTTGACAGCCATGTTATTTGCAGCCATTGGCTTGAGTACGGTCTTTGAACGCCGTGCATTTTGTCGTTATCTCTGCCCGGTGGGTGGATTCATTGGTCTGTATTCGCAAACCGCGCCGATCGAATTGCGAATCAAAGACAAGCAGGTATGCGCAAACTGCGTCGGCAAGCCCTGCTATAACGGCTCGTCCGCAGGGTATGGCTGTCCGTGGGACGTCTTTCCCGGCGGCTTGACGAAGAACACCTACTGCGGCTTGTGCATGGAATGCATCCGCACCTGCCCGCACGACAACATCGCGGTCAACGCCCGTCCCTTCGCCGTGGACCTGGCTAAGCCATCCACGCGAATCGATGAAGCTTTCAAAGGGTTCATCATGCTTGGCTCTGCAATGATATATGCAGCCGTGTTGCTGGGGCCCTGGGGTGCACTCAAGGACGCAGCCTACCAGGTGGGAACGAGCGCTTGGTTTTTATATGCCATCGTCTTTCTGTCAATGATTTTCGCTGTTCTTCCGGGCTTTTTTACGCTGGGGATTTTGTTTACAAAAAGCAGTCGACCGCTCAAGCAGCGGTTCGCCTCCTCTTCTACTGCCCTTATCCCCTTGGGATTGATGTTCTGGGTGGCATTCAGTCTTTCCTTTGTTCTCACCAATGCATCTTATATTCTTGCCTCGTTGTCCGATCCGCTTGGCTTGGGATGGAATTTGTTCGGCACGGCGAATACCGCCTGGCAGCCTATGCTCACATCCATTCTTGCGCCGGCGCAAACGCTGGCGCTGGTCGGCGGATTGATCTGGTCGGCACGTACGGCACAGAAGGCCGCAAAGGAAGCAAGAACTTCGTCCACTCCGGTGATCCTTTATTCTTTTGTCGTCACTGCGATGATGCTCTGGTTACTACTATGAGACGCGCTGAGCTTTTCTCTCGCTTTTTGATCGTTGGCGGTCTCGTCCTTGCAGTCGGAGCGCCTCTACTCCTCTGGTCGCGCACGCCGTTAATTCATGTCAATATGGCGGAAGAGGGTGGCTGGAATCCCGATGCGCTCCAAGCCGAAGCTGGCAAACCTCTTCATTTGCGCCTGACATCCGACGATGTCGTCCATGGCTTTGCCGTCGGTCAGATGGACATGCAAGCTGTGGATGTGATGCCCGGAAAGGTCACTGAAGTCACATTAACCTTTGACAAGCCGGGAACATACACCTTCTACTGTACACGCTGGTGCGGACTCAACCACTGGCGGATGCGCGGCGCGATCGAGGTCAGCGGCTCGAACCCGGACCCCGCGCCGGCTGCGGTTCCCTTCTATGTGACTCTTGGCATCGACATCGACGCACCGCATGACATTACGCTAACTCCAAGCGCTAAGCCCTCGGCGATCAGCGGCGAGCAACTGGCGGGAACGCTGGACCTTTCCAAATTAAGCACTGTTGATTTTTACCGGTCAAATTCACCCCGGCAAACGGTGGAGCAATTAAATTCGACGAATCTGACGGATGCCGAAAAATGGGATGTCGTCGCTTCCATTTGGTTGGCGAATACCAGCTCAGAGTCGCTGGCGAATGGAAAAAAACTCTTCGCCCAGAACTGCGCCGCCTGTCATGGAGAAAGTGGTGGCGGAGATGGCGTGTTTGCCGACGATATTGCCCGGGCAGGGAAATCCTCCATGCAAACCATGGCCGGCGCAAATAACATGACCATGCAGACACCTGCCGATTTCACGGATGCCAGGCAAATGCTGGGCGCCAGTCCCGCGCTGCTGCAGGGC
>DATHUN010000265.1:0-2313 GCA_035462205.1 Anaerolineales bacterium | reverse complement strand
AAAATGCCCAAAGAGTACAAGCAGTTCATGGATATAACGGGCAAGCTCGAGAAACATTACAGGGACATGCAGGATGTCGAGTTTACGATCGAGCGCGGCAAACTCTGGATGCTCCAGACCCGTAATGGCAAGCGCACTGCTAAATCTGCGGTCAAGATCGCCGTCGATATGGCGAATGAAGGCTTGATCACCAAGGAACAAGCGGTGCAGCGCGTCACACCGGATAACGTCGATTCGCTCCTCCACCCGCAGTTCGATGAGACAGCGATGAACAACGCCGAGAAGGATGGCACGTTCTTTGCCAAGGGCGTGAACGCCTCCCCCGGCGCGGCAGTCGGACAAGTTTATTTTGATGCGGATACGGCTGAGAAGATGTCAAAGGAAGCGAAGCAAGATACGATCATGGTACGCCCGTTCACCAAGCCGGATGACGTCCATGGCATGATCGCCTCCAAAGGTGTGGTCACCAGTGAAGGCGGCGCGACATCTCACGCGGCGGTGGTAGCTCGTCAGTTCGGTATCCCGTGCGTCGTCGGTGCTTCCGCGATTAAGATCGATCTCGAGAAACGCGTGATGAACGTAGATGGAAAGACAGTTAAGGAAGGCGATTGGATTTCCGTCGACGGAACAACCGGGAAAGTGTTTGTCGGCAAGATTCCTACAACAGCCCCGTCCCTGGATCAGCAGACGGAACTGCTCACCCTGCTCAAGTGGGCAGATGATATTTGTGCCCGCAAAGATATCCGTGAGGCGCAAGCCAACGGATATCCTACACGCGGTCTGCAGGTATGGGCAAATGCCGATTATCCAAAGGATGCTCAGCGCGCCCGCTCTTACGGCGCGATTGGGATTGGTCTCTGCCGCACGGAGCACATGTTCTTTGAACCCGAGCGTCTGCCTATCGTCCAGCGCATGATTCTATCTGGGACGAGCGCAGGACGTACGGAAGCTCTTAACCAGCTGCTCCCCTACCAGCGCAAGGACTTCGACGGTCTCTTCGAAGCCATGAATGGCTACCCGGTGATCATCCGCCTGATCGATCCGCCTTTGCATGAGTTCATGCCCGACGAAGAGAAACTTCTCGAAGAAGTGATCACGATGCGTATCAAAGGCGAAAGCGATGGTTTAGCCGATAAGGAAAATTTACTGAACGCCATCAAGGGTATGCACGAATCCAACCCCATGATGGGTATGCGCGGCGTCCGACTTAGTATCTATATGCCAGAAATTGTGGAAATGCAGGTGCGCGCTATCTTCGAAGCCGCGGCGGATTGTACATTGCGCGGCATTGTCGTCAAGCCTGAAGTAATGATTCCACTGACGGGTACGGTGAAGGAACTCGAATGGATCCAGCCGAGACTCGAGCGTATCGCTGCCGCCGTGATGGGTGAAAAGAAAGTCAAGTTCCAGTACAAGTTCGGGACGATGATCGAGATCCCGCGCGCGGCTGTGACTGCAGGCGAGATTGCCAAACGCGCTCAGTTCTTCTCCTTTGGAACGAATGACCTGACACAAATGACCTACGGCTACTCCCGCGATGATGCGGAGCGGAACTTCCTCATCACTTATCAAGAACAGGGTATTCTTGAAACGAATCCCTTCCAATCCCTCGATCGCAGTGGTGTGGGCAAACTCATGGATTGGGCAATCTCCGAGGGTCGCAAGACCCGCCCTGAGCTCGAAGTGGGTATCTGCGGTGAGCACGGCGGCGACCCCAGCTCGATCGAGTGGTGCCACATCATCGGCAATAACTATGTTTCCTGCTCGCCGTTCCGTGTGCCCATCGCACGCCTCGCTGCCGCACACGCTGCCTTGAAGCACCGCCCTGCCAGGGCACAGAAGGCGACTGCACCTAAGAAGAAATCTCCTGTGAAGAGAATGATCAAGAAAGTCACAAGAGCAAAAGCAACCAGCTAAAAAGAAAAGAAAAAAGGCGCACCTGACGGTGCGCCTTTTTTATCCAGATGATTATCGAACGGTGATCACTTGTCCCACATAGATCAAGTTCTGGTTGGTGATCTTCGGGTTGAGGGCTAAGAGAGCATCCACACTCGTGCCAAATTTGTTGGCGATAATGCGGAGTGTGTCACCCCGCTGGACGAGGTAGGTTGTCGCACCGCTAGGGATGCTGATCGCCTGCCCCACAAAGATCAAATTCGGGTTGGTAATGTTCGGGTTAAGTTTCAGAATTGATTCGACGGTCGTGCCAAACTTTGCAGCGATGATACGCAGGGTGTCACCTCTTTGGACCCAGTAGGTCTGTCCAGCCGGGGGCGGTGGCGGAGGGGTCTGCCCGGGAGCCACAGCGTAGAT
>DATHUN010000264.1:0-3434 GCA_035462205.1 Anaerolineales bacterium | reverse complement strand
ATTGCAGTCAAGCTCGGTCGATTGATGATACTATCTGGGAAGGGAATCCTCTCTCCACGATCCACGTAATAGCGGTTGAATCCCCAATCCTGTTCTGAATCGTACATGCCCACAGAGACGGTATCAGCGGCAAAGATGGTTCCAATTTTTTCGCCGACCAGATCGACGATTTCCTGCAAATCGAGCTTTCTGGCCAGCCCTGCCTGCACGCTGTTGATGATTTGCAGCTCAGCCGCCCGTTGTTCGGTCTCTTTGAGTAGGCGTTGAGTCTCGTCAAAGAGGCGCGCATTTTCGAGGGCGACACTCATCGAGGAAGCAAGGGTCTCCAGCAGGCGCACATCCGATTCGCTGAAGGCATGTTCCCTCTCTATATTCTGAAGCGATATCACACCATTCACGCCGCTGCCGGAGTTAAGCGGCACGAAGAGCATCGATTTCGACGGTTGCGTGCCTGGCATCAGGACCATTCCCAGCTCCTGGAAGCGTCGTTCTGCATCCTCATTGATCAGAATGGTTTGACCGGTGTGGATCAGCTTTTTGTGAAGTCCGGTGAATGGATAGGGATTCGAATAATACCGTTGTCCCAATTCAAAATTATAGGGGATATGAGTTAGCTCATTAGCCTGATCAAAAATGGCAATCAACACGCTTTGCGCATCAAAAATCTCCTGAATCTTGTCGCCGACCAGATCGTATATGGCTTGCATGTCTAGCTTGGAAGCAAGCGCTTGCTGTACGCTACTGATGATTGCCAATTCGGCGGCGCGCTGTTCTGTGATCTTGAGCAGACGCTGGGTCTCATCGAAGAGGCGGGCGTTCTCGAGGGCAACGCTCATCGAGCTGGTAATGGTCTCCAGCAAGCGAACATCCGAATCGGAAAACGCGTGCTCACGCTCCATATCCTGCATCACAACCAGACCACGGACCACATCATGGATAATTAACGGTACCAACAAGTGGGACCTGGGCGTGTCCGTGCCTTCCAGCGTGCGACTCCCCACTTTCGTACTTTCTTCCTCCATATTTTCATTCACCAGGATGGTCTTCCCAGTTCGAATCATCTGACCGATAAAACCCATGTTTCCCACGCGGAAGGATGGAAGATCGATCCGTTTCCCATGTTCAATCATATAACCTGTGGTGATCAAATCATCTTCCGGTTCATAAGCGCCAACCGAAATATCGAATTGTGGGAACACTTGATGCAGCTGCTCGCCCACCATCTCATAGATGGATTGGATATTCAGCTTAGAAGCAAGGCCTCGTTGCACGCTATTAATTATGGCGAGTTCAGCATTGCGCTGCTCGGTCTCCTTGAGTAGGCGTTGAGTCTCGTCGAAAAGCCGGGCATTTTCGAGCGCCACACTCATACTATTTGTAAGAGTTTGCAGAAGGCGTACGTCCGATTCGCTGAAGGCGTTATCACGGTCGACATTCTGCAGGCTGACATATCCCTTAAGATCATCGCCGACCAACATCGGTACAAAGAGATTGGATCTTGTTATTGCTGTGCCGGGTACTGTAATAGCGCCCAATTCGGCCATGCGCTGTTGTGCATTTTCATTCACCAGGATCGTCTGACGAGTGCGAGCAATGTTTTGCTCAAGCCCAGTGAAGGAGGTTGGCAGGAATTCGATCCGCTTTCCCAATTCGACCCCATATTCCAGAATGGAAAGTCCTGTATTCAAATCCATTCTGATAATGGTCACGACCTGCGCATCGAAAATCTGTTGAATCTTGTCTCCCACCAAATCATAGATCGCCTGCATATTCAGCTTTGTAGCGAGCCCCTCCTGCACGCTGTTGATAATCGCAAGTTCCGCGGCGCGTTGCTGTTCTGCTTTGAACAGGCGCTGAGTCTCATCAAAGAGACGGGCATTTTCAAGCGCTACGCTCATGGAGTTAGCAAGGGTCTGCAGCAGGCGTACATCGGATTCGCTAAAAGCATTCTCCCGATCCAGATTCTGGAGCGAAATATTGCCTTTCACTTCATCCGCGACGATCAGCGGGACAAAGACCATTGCCTGGGGCGACTCTGTGCCCGGGACAAGTTCAATGCCATACTGTGCAGCGCGTTCCGTCGCATTGGCGTTGAACACCAATGGTTGATGAGTTTCGTCGAGATAGTGCAGGACGCGCTCGCGAATTGGCACCGTGAAATTCTCTAAACGCATGCCGCGCTCGATCGCATAATAGGCGGTGGTTTGATCTGTAGCGCGATTGAAAATGCCAATGATTACTACCTGTGCATCGAAAATCCCGCGGATTTTTTCGCCCACTAAATCATAAATTGCCTGCATGTCCAACTTGGAGGCGAGAGCCTGCTGCACACTGTTAATAATAGAAAGTTCGGCATTGCGCTGTTCTGTCTCCTTGAGCAGGCGCTGGGTCTCGTCGAAGAGACGGGCGTTTTCGAGGGCAGTTCCTAGCGAGGCGGCGATGGTCGTCACTAAACGGATTTCCGCCTCACCAAATGCGTTTTCGCGTTCGTAATCCTCAATGCCAATGAGCCCTAAAGTTCTTTTGCTTCCAAGGATAGGAGCATATAGCAGAGATTTCCCGAATGAGTCAGTACCAGGCACGGGGAAGACATTCCGTTCTTGGCTTTCAGCAATCGAATTCACCACAAACGGTTCGCCAGTCTTAAAAAATCTTTCCCGTGCGGCCGGGTTTGACGGTACTGGTGCCAGATTGACTCGTTTGCCCTCTTGATAGTTGTAAAGAAAATGTCTTAGATTAGTTTCATCATCGTACCAGTTGATCACTAGATTAGCTGTTTCAAATACCTCGCGTAATTTATCGCCGACCAGATCCACGATGGCTTGGAAATCTAATGCAGCGGCGAGACCCTGCTGAACGCTGTTAATAACCTCTAGCTCAGCTTCCCGTTGGGCAAGTTGTTGTTTTAGGGAAACCGTCTCATCTACGGGAGATGTCTTTTTCGCCATACCCGCGCTCCTCTATCTCTGGTGGAATGCAAGCATAATACAACCCCCATTCCTTCAAGTCAATAGGACAAGTTTAGTAGGAAAACCTGCCCGACTGTGGCTAGGATACCGCGATTAAAGCCTTTACATTTTCAATGGGCGTCAATGGAGCAAGGTCACAGCCGGGCCAGACGGCATCTACACCCCCCTCCTTCGCCCCGCGAACGGCTGCCGCGATCTCGGACTCATCTCCCTGTTCAAGCGTTGCAACAGGATCGAGATTCCCGAACAGGAGGATATCTTCTAGCATTGCACGTGACACCATAAGATCGTTTGTCTGATCTACAGAGAGTGCGTCGGCGCCAGTTCGTGCGAGCAACCCTACGGCTCGATTTGTGTTGCCACACACCGAGAGGACGGTTGTTCCCGGCAATCTCGAAATCAATTGCTGGACCGACGGAAAGACAAACTGCTCGAACATAGTGGGACCAATAAAGCCAGGTGAAC
>DATHUN010000263.1:0-3404 GCA_035462205.1 Anaerolineales bacterium | reverse complement strand
TCCAGCTTGGGAGAGATCGTTCCCAGCCAGGCGGTGAACCGTGTCAGCAACTGGCTCATCGGCAGGCTGGCTTGCTCGAACTCCGAGAGGGTCTTCATCGCAAGCTTGTCATGTGAGTCGGTAGTGACATAGGAATAGATGAACGGCGCAATCGTGCTCGAAAGGCTCTGGATCTTGTTGATCTGGTCAATCGCTTTGCCGATCAGCGGAGCGAGTTCCTTGGCCTTTGTTTTCGCCCCAGTCTTGCTGAGTTTCTTGTTGAAGAACTTTTCGAATGCCGCGACCTGATTTTTGTAATCCTCAATGGCGGCTTTGAATTCCTGTGAATCCAAAGATGGATAGACGTTGGACAGGTCCCAACGTGGTGCAGAAACGCTCATGGGTACTCCTCGTGAAATGATCTGCAATGAGTATATCAAATTCAAGCGCATCCGTATCCCCCACCAGAACGGTTTCAGTGGCAGACAAAAATTGGGACCTTGGTTTCCCGCAACATAGAGTCCAAAGCGCTACCCGAGAATACCTGCCGGAGCATCGAAACACCATACCTGCCCATCAAGAGCAAGTCAGCGTTGTGCTCCTCGACAGTTTGTTTCAGGTGATCCACCGCGCCGCGTTCGCTGAGAATATACTCTGCTTCCACTTCGTGAATCTCGAGATAGCGGCGCACATAATCCTGGACGTCTGCCTGGACTCTTGTATCCTCCAGGGCTGTGAATACGATCAGTTCTGTCTTCCAGATCTCAGCAAAATACGTTGCAACGAACAATGCTTCCTTGGCATGGGGACTGCCGTCATACGCCAGCAGCGCCCGCCGAAACTGGGACGCTCCTTCGGGAACGCCAAGCATAGGGATGGAAGAATTGACCAGGATCGTGCGGAACGGTGAAGTGATGTTCGACAAGCCACCCATTGGGGGATGCTCGATCTTTAGCACGATCAGATCCGTCATCGCGGCGCGCTCGCGAATTTTGCCAGTGATATCCCCGGCTTCGACCGCCAGCCTGCCCTCCACACTCGCATCCGCGCACATTTGCTGAAAACGGGTTTGGACAGCCAAAGCATGGGGGCTCTGTATTTTTCCCTTTGCATCCACAATATGCAAGCCGTGCAGCGTGGCATGCTCGCGTTGAGCAATGAGGATCGCCTGTTCCACCGATGTCCAGCTTGTCTCGTCACCGCTGAGCGGGACAAGAATATCGTTGAAAAGATGATCGGTGTAGCGGGAGATAGTCCGCGCTTTGCGCCAGCTGCCCGGTTCCGACTGGGCGCTCTTCTCCAAAATCAAGCTGGTCGCGGCGATATCCGATTGGATCTCCCACCCAAGCTCCTTCTCCAGCGCGGCGCGGTTTTCCGAGATCCAGATGTAGAGATCGGTGATGGTGCGGTCGGGGAACCAGCGCAGCAGACCGCGGTCACGAATCGTCTCGGCGAGGGGAATATAGAGGTTGTCGTACCATTCCTCCACAGCCGCTTGAAATGGTACTTTGCTTTTCGTATGCTCTTCCAATATATACTGCTGGGTGTAGATTTGTTCCAGCAATTTTCCATATTGACCGGGAATCGTCACGCTCAGGTCCACATTCGGACGTAAGTCCGTAATGTGAGTTTCCTGCAAAAAAACAGCATATTCGGCCTTGATGATCAAATCATCCGGCTGCACATCCGGCGTAAGTGGGATGGGAGTCTGCACCTCGATCACACGCGCCTGGATGCTCTTGAAGCCCTGCTGCCGGGCTATGGACACGCGGTGGTTACCATCGATCACAAAGTAGGCATCACCCACTTTGTATACTTCGATGGGCGGCAAGCCTAAGCCTTCCTCCATCGCGGCTTTGACGCGTGCCCAGCGCTCCCGATCCTCCCGGCGTCGCGGTAGGAAGGTGCGTGTGAAATCGGTATAACGTCCCACGCTGCCCACAATTGCATCCAGGGGAATATCCTGTGTCCCGCGTTCGCTGCGGGCATGCAGGTTCAATTTTTGAGCTACCTCATCGTACGAAAGCAGCTGCGTGGATTTTCCCCGCAGGCGTGCCAGGATCTCCTGAATGGAGGCGCGCTGCCGCGCCGATTGAAAATCATGGATCGCCATTTGAAAGTTATACGAGCTGGGGGACATTTAGGACTCCATTGCGAGGGCAATTGCCTGTTCGAGGGTCAAGGACCTTCCTTGTGCTGAGAGCCTTTCGAATTCTACATCACTTAGTTGAGAATGGATGACAGCCAGATCGCGCTCCACGGATTGCTGTTCCAAAGGCGGACGATGGTCGCCAATCATTTCGCGCGCCACATCTGCCCAGGCGAAGAGTTGCGCGGCACGGTCGGAGTGCGTTAGATTCACATCGATGCTTGCGATTCCCTCCACTGCATAAATGGTACCAATGATCGTGTCGGTCTTTTGGAATCGCTGGATGCAGACCTTGAACAGCTCTTTTGCTTTTGGGAGGTCGCCTTGTCGCAAGGCGACATAAGCCAGGTTGACATGTGACCAGGAAATCATCCAATAGGAACCAGCCTTCTCAAACAACACAACCGCTTCTTCATAGCACTTACGCGCCTGCTGATAATTCCCCAGCCAATAAGCAAGAGAACCCTGAATATCGAGCGTGTCTGCCTGTCCTGCTTCATCACCAAGTTGTCGATAAATTGCCATCGCCTCGTCCAGCCAGGGAACCGGGGAGGAAAAATCACCGGTCCAGATCACTCGATGAGCCAACAGGCTTAAACAATTCGCTATACCTGAAAGAGTGCCCAACTCTCGGAAAAGCCGTAAAGCATCCAGCATGATCGCTTTGGTTTGCGCCAGGTCATTATGATTCAAGACCAGCCAGGACATTGCAGAGGCCTCTCCAAGCTTGTTGCCGAGTGCCCGATATAAATCACGGCTTTGTTCCACCAGAGGAATACCTTCTTTCAGATCTCCTTGCACGGCAATTAGCCCACCGAGGTGCAACAAGCTGTATGCTTCGACTTCTTTATCTGCAAGCGCACGCGCCAGCTGTAAACTTTGTTCCGCGATCATGCGGGCGTGGCTGAAATCAGTAGTGGCTGTGGAGTAAACTGCCATGGCTTGGGCGTGTAAAGAGTTTTTTGTCTCATGGCGCTCCAGGAGCTGCCACACCCAGTCACCCAGTTCTTGTGCATAGCCATGAGAAAACCAGAACTGCCTAGCCAGGACGACGATTCGTAAACCCGATTCGATATCACTGGTCAGCGCCCACTCCAGGGCGATGCGCAGTTTATCGAGCTCATCCTCTAATTTGTTTAACCAAAAGACTTGTTTGGCACGATACAGTTCAGGCTCTGCCTGTTCTGCGAGTTTGACGAAATAAGCAAGATGCCGATCACGAACAGCTTCACTGTCCCCCGCTTCGAGCAATTTCTCGCGCGTATACTGGCGGATC
>DATHUN010000262.1:0-3400 GCA_035462205.1 Anaerolineales bacterium | reverse complement strand
TGTGATAGCAGGACGATCCCCTTTAACACCTGCTTTTGAGACGCTGGAGGGTAATAATAAACACATATCTGTATCTCCGATTGATTACTTCCATCCCTCGGTGCCCGGACAGGCGAAGCTGGCCGGGGGTGCCTGCAACGCGTCTGGTCTGGCGGGTCCGTAAACTTGCTGGAACAAATTTCTTCAGCACACTAAATAGCAAGCGGACGAGTTTTTCGTCCGCTTGTTTATTTGACCAACTTGCACAAACAAAACCATGGAATTGGAATGGTCAACTCGTTGTAGAATCAGCCAAAAGGACTCATTGTCATGCTTACAACCGGTTTCGACCTTGGAGGTTGATATGAGCAAAGAAGTAGGTAAAGAAATTATCCAACAATTTTGGAAGAAGATGGCGGCAAATGACTTCAAGGGTGCCGCTGAATGTTTGCATGATGACTACGTTCTCGAATGGCCCCAGTCAGGGGAGCGGATTCGTGGACGTACAAATTTTGTGGCGGTCAATGAAAATTATCCGGCACATGGACAATGGAACTTCACCGTGCACCGCATTCTTGCAGATGGAGATCAGGTCGTCTCTGATGTAAGCGTGACGGATGGCGTCATCAGTGGAAGATCCATTACCTTTTCCACGATACGAGATGGAAAAATAGCCTATCAGTTAGAATTCTGGCCCGATCCCTTTGAACCAGCCGCCTGGCGAGCCAAGTGGGCGGAAAGAATATAGGCGATGCCTGCGTAGACATTGATAATCCTGTAGAATTATAATTATCGGATGCGTTTTCAACGTTTACTTCACTGGTGTACGCTTATCCTATTGGGAATGGGGGCATTTCAGCGTCCACAAACTGTCCGGGCTGACGAGATCCATCCTTCGCTACCAGGTCAAGCCAGCGCCTTTGATTTGATCCTGGCGATGAACACCTTGCGTGTTTCGTATGGGCTCCCGCCTCTGATTGAAGACCCTATTATCGATGCCGTTGCTCAATCGACCGCAGCGATCATGGCTGCCAACAACATGTCCTGGCATATTGGCGATGTGCGCGGTCGCCTCGCTGCCGCGGGATACGGGAATGGCGGAACGGTCTGGGCAACAGAGAACTTTGCCGTCAGTAGCGTGGGCATGGGCGTCGATGAGATCATGGCGGTCTGGGCTGACCCGGATCACATGCGCCCAGCGGTCAACGCGGCATATTGCAATGTGGGCGCAGGCGTGGCTACGGCGAATGGAAAGACTTATTACATCCTGCAGGCAGCTTATGTTTCAGAACACGCCTGTGGGAGCTCGTCACCGTCCTCTCCCGCAGGAGGGACTCCCCAAGCGGGTATCCCTGCGAATCCGATATCGCAGTTGATTATCCCGGTCAAAATTGCCACACCGGATGCCGAAGGCAAGACTTATCATGTTGTGCAAGCGGGTCAATCCTTTTGGTCGATCGCGATCGCCTACCAGATCACCATCCACGATCTGGAAGTCTGGAACAATCTGTCCCGCAATACTCCGCTGCGACCCGGACAGAGCCTTTTCATCCCTAATAAGAACACCGCAGGCTTTGCCACACCGACTCCTGTGGGTATGGTCGTGACCCAAACGCCAGATGTAGATGGCAGAATCATCCATGAGGTGCAGCCGTATCAGGCACTGTACACAATTGCAGATGCCTATCACGTTCCCGTGGACCGGATTCTGGTATTGAATGGACTCCAGGCAGATTGGCCACTGCAAATTGGACAGAGGCTTTTGATCTATCCAGGTAACATCACCCCCAGTCCGACGTTGAGCGCCATTCAGAAGCTCACCCCGGAAGCCGATGGTAGGTACTACCATACCGTCCACAGCGGTGAAACACTCTCGTGGATTGCAGGTTGGTATGGCATTCCCCTCGCGGATCTAATGGCTTGGAATGGACTGAATGCTACATCCGTGATTCGGCCGGAACAAAAATTACTGCTACTTGTGACCCCGCCGGCAACAGCGACGTTTACTCCCCTTCCGGTAACAATCACGCCCTCGCCAACTGCAACCCTCACTCCCGGGCTTTCCACGGCAATTCCCGTTCTCGCCGCTACCGCATCCCCGCGCAGGTCGGGTTTACCCCTTATTTTAGGTGCGACGGTTCTTGTGATTGGTGGAGCATTGTGGTGGAGATTTTCACGCAAACGCTAGGGCTTACCAGAAATCACAAACTGCCCTATTTTTTGGCGATGAAGGCTGAGAAACGCTCATTGAATCGGCGTCAGCGAATTATGTATGCCGTTGATTCAATCGCTGTTGAACGCGATCGATTTCCGCCAGTACATCTTCTGGATGTACATTTTTCTCCAGGTCTTGTAACTCTCTATCAGAGTCGTTCTCAATTCCCATTTTGTCTTGGATCTCATCCAGCATTTTCAGGACACGAGTTAATTCATGTTCGGCGAGGAGCCCGATTTGCAGGTCAAGGTCTGCTCGCCGATCCGCCTCGGCACTCAAGCGATTTTGGCTGATCAGCACAAATGTGGAAAGAAATATCGCTTCGAGCGACACAATCATGGTCAGCAAACCAAAGGGATAGGGGTCAAATGGCTTTATGCCAAAATAACCCAGGTTGATCAGGATCCAAACTGCAAACCAGACAATATGAAAATATACAAAATACATCCGTCCTGAGAAGTCGGTAATGGCGTCGGCAAGACGTTCCTCACCGTTACGTTGATTTGCCGCAAACTGGCGGGAATGGACGATCGTATGTATGTTCTTCTCAATGATCCCCGCAAGCCGTCCGTGGTGTTTTTTTAGGGAAGAAGATGAATTTTCCGTCATAATCGGTCTCCTGAAACAGAACTCTCCTGAGAAGGAGGAAACAATTCACGTGATTATAGCTTGTAGAGGCCAGAGAAAACGTCTACTTGTGTCACCGTCTGCCGCAGTCATACCATCCAGATATGAGCGACATAAGCGGGTCGAAAGAGATATTCTTGCTATTTTTTATTCTTCGCTACTGCTTCACTTCGCCTTCGTTCTGCTTGTTGGGAATCTACGAATCAGGATTTCGACTGCAAATCGGCATCGAAAACTCTTGACTTAGAGTCGACTCCAAGTGTTACACTGAGTCGTGAGGTGAATTATGAAAATCGCAGAAGTCAGTGAACAGTTTGATCTTTCCACGGATACGCTGCGCTACTATGAGCGCGTTGGACTTATCCCTCCCGTCCATAGGAATGAAAGCGGTATTCGAGACTACAACGAACTCGATTTGAGGCGGGTGGACTTTATTAAGTGCATGAGGAGCGCCGGTCTTCCAATCGAAGTACTGATTGAATACGTCGCGCTGGTGCGGCAAGGGGACAAGACCATTGAAGCCCGAAAGGACATCCTGAAGGAGCAGCGCGAGCTACTCCTTGCCAGGATGAACGAAAT
>DATHUN010000261.1:0-3729 GCA_035462205.1 Anaerolineales bacterium | reverse complement strand
AGGATTGGAATTCAAAGTTCAGGTCCCACGTGAAGACCCGGTTGAAGTGCCATCCCTGATCAATATCTGGCCCGGCGTTGACTTCCAGGAGCGTGAAGCCTGGGATCTGCTGGGCATCCGCTTCACAGGTCATCCAGACCTGCGTCGCATTCTGATGTGGGAAGGCTATGATGGTCATCCGCTTCGCAAGGATTGGAAGGAACCTTTCTACGAAGAAGAATTCAAGCCATTCAAGAGTCGCTGGCCGGATGGTCAGTTTCATATGTCTGAAGAAAAGAATCCGTATGAAGATAACCTGAAATTTCCCCAGAACTTTGATCCTGAAAAATGGATTCCAGAGGGCGATGCCCTGCTCTATGGCTCCTTAGCGCGCTATACACTGAAGGATAAGGATGGTCTCGGCACGGATCGGATCGTGATTAACATGGGACCGCATCACCCGTCGACGCATGGCGTGTTTCGTGCCGCGCTCACAGTCGATGGAGAAACAATTATCGGCCTGAAACCTGTGATTGGTTATTTACACCGCAACCATGAAAAAATTGGTGAACGCAACACCTATATCCAGAACATGCCGTATACCGATCGTCTCGATTACTTTAATTCGATGGCGAACAACTTCGGGTATGCGCTCGCCGTTGAAAAGCTGATGAATATTCCCGTAGCCGAGCGCGCGAACTATATCCGTGTCATTATGGCGGAACTGACTCGTATTCAGAATCACCTGGTTTTTATCGGCAACCTGCTCAACGATTTGGGGGCAATGTACACCCCGGCACTGTATGCCTTTGAAGAGCGTGAGCTCGTTCTCGATATCTTCGAGGCCGTTTCCGGTGCGCGCATGATGTGTAATTACTTCCGGTTTGGCGGTGTGGCACGCGATATACCTGATGATGTCATGCAGAAAATCAAAGATTTGGTTTTCGAGCGCCTGCCCGCAAGAACAGAGGAGATGGACCGCTTCCTCACGGAGAACGAAGTGCTGGTTTCGCGTTTGAAGGGTGTCCATGTGATCGATGGAGAGACAGCTGTCAAATACTCAATGACGGGACCAGTCTTGCGGGCTGCAGGCGTGCCCTACGACATCCGTCGTGCTGACCCTTATAGCATTTATGACCGCTTTGATTTCGATGTGGCGAGGCGCCCGAATGGCGATCTCTATGATAACTATTTGATCCGCCTCGATGAGATCTGGCAGTCTTTGCGGATTTTGCAACAGGCACTCAAACAAATTCCCCAGGGGCCGATTAACTCGCAGAAACCGCAGTATCAGGTTCGGGTCCCGGCTGGTGAGGCATACGGTCGCATCGAATCTCCTAAAGGTGAATTAGGCTTTTACGTGATCTCAAACGGCAAGCCGAATCCGTGGCGTTATCATGTACGCGCCCCATCGTTCGTCAACATCACGCCACTTGAGCAGATTTGTCTCGGCACCAAAATTGCAGATTTCGTCGCCTTGTTTGGCGTCATTGACGTTGTAATGGGCGAGTTGGATCGCTAAAGGAGAGAATATGTACGGAAAAGGTATTCTAAAAGGGTTAAGTGTTACCTGGAGGCGATTCTGGGAAACTTATATCGAAGATATTTCTTGGCTGTTGCGTGGCAAAAAACGCTATTTCACTGAAGAAGGCATCAAGCACCGCTCGAGCAAGGATACAAAAGGAATTTTTACCATCCAGTATCCTGAAGAGCGATTAATTGCGCCCGAAGAGATGCGTTTTGTCCCCTTCCTTGTCTACGATGAAAAGCCAGAGGGACAGAAGGAAATACGTTGCACATCCTGCGGAATTTGCGCCAAGGTCTGTCCGCCGCAATGCATTTGGATCGTTCGTTCTAACGACCCGAATACGGGCCGCCCGATTCCGGAGCCGACCGAGTTTTACGTCGATGTAGATATCTGCATGAATTGTGGCTTCTGCGCAGAGTACTGCCCCTTCGACGCGATTATCATGGATCATGATTTCGAATTAGCATCCTATGGGCGCAGTGTATACAATATGGAAAAATTGCTCAAGCCGGCCTCCTACTACAAGGCAATCCGACCGGAGAATTACGAACGCAATGAGGCAGAGCGCAAAGCAAAGGAAGCGGCGAAGGCCGCCAAGGCAGCCGGAGCCAACACCCCGGCGACACCGGCACCACCTGCGGCATAAATAATGGGATCCTAATGACAACAATTACAAAAGAAGCAATCTTAGCAGCATTAAGCAAGGTTCAGGAACCTGAACTCCATCAAGACCTGGTCACGCTGAATATGGTCCGTGAGCTGGAAATTAACGGAGATCAAGTTTTCTTCACCATCATGCTGACGACGCCTGCCTGTCCATTACGGGCTCAAATCGAGCGCGAAGCCAAACAGGCTGTGATGGCGATCGAAGGCGTGAAATCCGTCAGCATCAAAATGGATTCGGATGTTCCAAACGACGGGCGCATGCGCGGATTGGTCAACATGCCCATTCGTAATGCGATCGCGGATGGGTCCGGCAAAGGTGGCGTTGGCAAGTCTACGGTCGCCGTAAATATCGCCGTTGCCCTGGCACAAAGTGGAGCACGCGTTGGACTCATGGATGCGGACATTTATGGACCTAATACCCCGACCATGCTCGGCGTAGAGAAACTGCCTCCCCCAATGGGACCGCGACTGGTCCCTGCCCAAGCCTATGGCATCAAAATGATGTCGATGGGTCTACTCGTCAAACCGGGGCAACCATTGATCTGGCGCGGACCCATGCTCAACTCAGCCATCCGTCAATTTTTGGGCGATGTGGAATGGGGCGAGCTCGATTATCTGATCGTAGATCTCCCACCTGGAACAGGCGATGCCGCCCTTTCTCTCGCGCAAGCACTGCCACTGAGTGGAGCTGTGATCGTCACTCTCCCGCAGCTTGTTTCGCTCGAAGATGCCGGCCGCGGACTTAACATGTTCCGCACGCTCGAAGTTCCCATCCTGGGCATTATCGAGAACATGTCTTATCTGGAATTACCGGATGGCACGCGTATGGATATCTTCGGCTCCGGCGGCGGAGAACGGTTGGCGCAAGTCACCGAATCCCGTTTCCTAGGCGAAGTGGCTATGGATCCGAACGTGCGTATTGGCGGCGACAACGGCCAACCGATCGTGGTCAGCCATCCCGAATCGGCTGCTGCGCAGGCATTGACAGAGATCGCCCAGAAGATCGCCGCGCAAGTCAGCGTGGCAGCATTAAGCACTAAGAACGAGCTGCCGATCAATATCGTCGAATAAATGATGCGACAAGAAAAAGACCTGACTATGTCAGGTCTTTTTCTTATCTGCCAATGTAACTTCTAATCCTGAAAAAATAAGCCCGCCCTTCGTTTCGAACTTTGCGACGTGTATCATCCCCGCCTTTTTCAAAATCGAAATATTACCTTCCTCTTGGTTACATGGATCGTGGTCATGCTTGGCTTTGGCGCGTTTGTTCATATACTATAATCTACAGATAAACTCTTGAGGAAGGTGAAATGGAACTATATTTTATACGTCATGGGCAATCCGTAAATAACGCCAATTGGGGGAAACCCAAATATGTCGAAACCCCCGATGCACCGCTTACAGAAATTGGACTCGAGCAGGCTCAATCTGTGGCAAATTTCTTGCAGAAAGCACAAACCATCGTTGATACAAAGGCTTGGAATATTCAGAATCGGCTTGGCTTTGGGATCACGCACATCTACACTAGCCTGATGGAACGGGCCGTCCAAACGGCC
>DATHUN010000260.1:0-8578 GCA_035462205.1 Anaerolineales bacterium | reverse complement strand
GCTGGTTACAGTGGCAGGCGATGTCAAGCCGTATATATTTGCCGTAGAGCAGGGCATGTACGTGGAGACTCGCCAGATGCTCGTTGATCTTTCGCCACAGGATGTCTTCCGCTCGTTTGCTGGCATTGGCGGCGAACGCGGCTGGCTATACATGGATTGGGCGTGGGCCATGCGCGGCTGGCTGGATAAGGTGGTCGGCGGCGTGGGACTGCGCCGGGGGCGCCGTCACCCCGATGAGATCCGTGCCGGTGAGTCGTTGGATTTCTGGCGCGTCGAGGAGGTGGAACCGAATCGTCTCCTACGATTACGGGCGGAGATGAAACTGCCTGGTAAGGCATGGCTTCAATTTGAATCCCTACCGCAGGGGGATAAAACGCTGCTCACCGTCACTGCCTACTTTGCGCCGTATGGATTGTTCGGTTTTCTTTACTGGTACGCGATGTGGCCCTTCCATAAATTTATTTTCGATGGGCTCACGCGACAGATCGCCTCGCGGGCACGCGTGTTAGCCCATTCGTATGGATAAATTCATCCTTGTCACCGGCGCCACGGGATATATTGCCAGCCGCTTGATTCCCCGATTGTTGGAAGCAGGCTATCGTGTGCGCTGCCTGGCCCGGGATCCGCGTCGGCTTCAGGGCCGCAGCTGGTCTCGTGATGTCGAAGTGGTGCAAGGCGACGTGACCATGCCGTCCAGCCTGACACGTGCACTCGAAGGAGTGCACACAGCCTATTATTTAATCCACAACATGTCTTATGGACATGGATATACCTCCCTGGAACTCGAGAGCGCCCGCACGTTTGCTTTAGCGGCCGCCCAAGCAGGTGTGGAGCATATCATCTATCTGGGTGGGCTTGCCGACCCGGAACAGCACATTGCTCCGCACATGCGTTCCCGCATTGAGACCGGACGTGTGCTGCGCGAGGGTAGCGTTCCGGTGACAGAATTTCGTGCTGGCGTAATCACCGGTTCTGGCAGCATTTCTTTTGAAATGATCCGCTTCATGACCGAGCTCTTTCCACTTGTCCCTGGTCCCCTGTGGATGAGGAATAAATCGCAGCCGATTGCCCTGCAGAATGTGATCGATTATCTGTTTGCGGCCCTAACCAACCCAAGTGGTCGCGGCGGCGTGTTCGAGATCGGTGGTCCCGACATCACAACCTACGGCGAACTGATGCTGCGCTATGCCCGCCTGCGCGGCTTGAAAAGAAGAATGTTCTTGATCCCCGGTATCCCGGTCTGGTTTATGGCGCTGGGTGTGGGCTTGATGTCACCGGTCCCTTATCCTATAGCGTATGCTCTCATCGGTGGCCTGTCCGCGGATAGTGTTGTCAAGCATCCGGAGGCATTACAGGTCTTTCCCGAGGTCAAACTGATTCCCTTCGATGCGGCCGCAAAGGATGCCCTGGAAAAAACACATCCGTCTCACATCGAGCGCGTCTGGGACGATGGCTGGAAAGGTATAAAATCCATCAAGCATGAAGGTTGCTTTATCAACTACCGTGAACGGCGGGTCAGGGCAGAAGAACACAGGATCTGGGACGAAATCAGAAAATTGGGAGCAAATACTTCATTTAGCAAAGATCAATGGCTAGGGGGGAGGGAGAAATCGTATCGATTGGGAAAGCAATGGATCGAGTGGCGTGTGCAACCGTCCAACAGCGGGATCGAGGTTTCACAAACCGTTTTTTTCTGCCCGCGTGGACTGCCAGGATTTTTATACTGGTATTTCCTCTATCCGTTCCACTGGATGAAGTTTCGAAGTCTAATGAATAGAATTGTAAAGAAAGCGCAAATCGCCTAGAGCACATCCATGAACACAGGACGGCCACTTCTTCTCGTTTTGCTTATTGCTTTGTTTTTCGTACTCTTGGTTCTCATTGCCCTTTACATGCCCACCTCTTTGCCTACAAATTCTGATTTCAGCGCCATTTACAACACGGATCTTGCCCTGGTGCACCGCGTTCCTATTTACGACCTCGAAAAGGTGCAAGCGCTGGCGGTGCAATATTCAGGAATCCCTCGAGAAAAATTTTTCCTGGCGCGGTTTCCGTATCCACCCTGGTATGCATTGAGCACATTCTATCTGGGATTGCTGCCGGCGCGCGCCGCGGCAACCTTCTGGTTCGAATTGAATTTGGTCATGCTATTCCTCTCGATTTGGCTGCTCACACAAGGATGGCCCGGTCGCTTGCGATTGCTCGCCTTTCCCCTTGGCTTATTCTTTCTGCCTGTACTGGGGGCACTATCGGTGGGGCAGTATGACTTTCCCGTCTTGCTGGGTACGGCGCTATTGATCTATTCGCTGCGCAAGGAAAATATCGCGCTGACGGTGCTGGGCATGGTGCTGCTGACCTTTAAGCCACATATCGGCGCGCTGATTCTGCTCTCCGCATTGATGTGGTTGATCGTACAGCGCAGCAACTTTGGGCGAGACCTACTGCGTCCGCTCCTGGCGGCAGGAGTCGCGCTCCTGGCGAGCGGCTTTCTCGCCGATCCGGCCTGGATCATCAGCTATCCAAAGATGCTGCTGCATTATCAGAATGAAGGGAATGTGTCGGCTTGTTCGGAATGTGCGAGTCTGCCGGTCTGGTTATCGCGCCGGCTTCTGGATGGATCACTCTCCGGAGCGGCATGGATTGCAATCATTTTGCTGTGCGTCTTGATCGGTTTATTGTTTCTTTATCGATCCTTGTGGCGTTCGCCTGCGTTAGTGTTGAGCGCCGCCTTGCTGATTACTTTACTCGTCAGCCCTTATCTTTATAACTATGATTTCCTTCTGTTGCTTGTTCCGTTTGCGGTGCTGATCCCGCCAGGTAATGTTCTGCAAAAAATCATCATTCTGCTCTGCGACCTTGTCCCCACATTTGCCCTCATTGGGTATGGGCGCAATGCTAACCTAACCTTGATCGTGGCATCCCTTGTAATGCTGTTACTTCTGTACAGACGCGCCAGGAAACCTGTCATTGACGTTCCTGCCTCCGCGGCATACAATACGAACCATTAGAAAGCACCGCCTCAACAGGCAGTGTATACGGTCAGCCAGCGGCGAAGTCGGTGTAAATCCGACACTGTCGCGCAACTGTGAATTAGCGTATAGCTAACAAGTCAGGTCGCCCGCACTGATCGGTTCTACCACACTCTCGCGGAAGGAGGTGGAGGACGGCGACTTGGATTGCCTCTCCAACCTCCCCAGCCCAGGCTGGGGATTTTGATTCCCATCACGCCTAGAGCGCACGTAAAGCGTCTCATGCGCTCGCTGCGGATGCTAGAGAACGTCCGCTACACAAACAATTCTTGGAGAAACGATGTTACGAAAATTCTTTCTAATCACCTTACTCATCAGCGTACTGACGGCCTGTAGCTCCCTCTCGCCTGCCTCAGGAAATCTGACATTTACTGATGGTCTTGGGCGAGAAGTTAAACTAAATGGGCCCGCACAACGCGTCGTCTCGATGGCGCCATCCAACACAGAGATTTTGTTTGCGATTGGCGCCGGTAACCAAGTCGTGGGGCGAGATACGCTTTCCGATTTTCCGGAAGAAGCAAAAAAATTACCTGATATCGGTTCTACCTTTGATGCCCTGAACACCGAGCAGATTGTTTCGCTCGAGCCGGACCTGGTGCTGGCGGCCGAAATCAACACCCCCGAGCAGGTAAAGCAGCTCCAAGACCTGGGTTTGACCGTTTACTACCTGAAAAATCCGCTTACGCTGGAAGAGATGTATGGCAATCTGGAGATTGTCGCGCAGCTCACCGGACATGAAAAGGAAGCGGCTACGCTCATTGACTCACTCAAGAAGCGCGTGGCTGTCGTAGATGAGAAGATTGCTCCGATCAGCTCGCGCCCAAATGTTTTTTATGAACTGGATGCCACAGACCCGGCCAAGCCTTATACGGCGGGCAGGGGGACATTCATCACGCAATTGATCGAGCGTGCTGGTGGTCACAATATTGCAGCAGATCTCGATGGGTATCCTCAGATAAGTCTTGAGCAGGTCGTTGCTGCAGACCCGGCATTCATTATTCTGGGCGACGCGCGTTATGGCGTTTCCGCAGAAACGATTGCCCAACGACCCGGTTGGGAAAATCTAAGCGCGGTTAAGAATGGAAAAGTCCTGCCGTTCAACGATGATCTGGTCAGCCGCCCGGGTCCGCGCCTGGTGGACGCATTGGAAGCGCTGGCAAAACTGCTCAGACCGGAGTTGTTTCAGTAAAGTAGGCAAACACACAGACATTCCGTTTCAAATGTTTGCCTGTGTGCTTGTTGACCTTCTGCCCATGCGCAATCCATTTCTCGTCGCTCTGGTCACGTTGATCGTCATGCTGGTTCTCAGTGTGGCGATTGGATCTGTATTCATTCCACCTGTGGATCTATGGCAGGTGCTGACAGGGCATGGAGCGAATGAAACCTTCCGTACCATTTTGCTCAATATTCGTCTGCCGCGCACGATTTTGATTGCTTTAGTAGGCGCGGCGCTCGCTGGCAGCGGAGCAACGTATCAGGGGTTGTTCCGCAACCCATTAGCGGATCCGTATCTGATCGGCGTTGCCTCGGGCGCGGGATTAGGTGCGATTCTCGCCATGTCCCTGAACTGGCCATACACGATGCTTGGACTTCTGGCCGTGCCGTTAGCAGCGTTTATTGCGAGTCTGGTCACGGTTTATCTCGTGTACACATTTGCTCACATTGGCAGAACCGTACCGACGACGAATCTCATTTTGGCAGGTGTAGCAGTCTCGTCGTTTGCTACATCGATCACGACGTTTCTGATACTGCGTTCTTCCGGAGAGGTCCGCCGCGCCATCAGTTGGTTGTTAGGTGGCGTCAGCCTGATTGGTTGGGATGTCACGCTCGCACTCATTCCCTATCTGGCGATCGGTATGACGATGTTGGTGCTCACCGGATATTCTTTGAACCTTCTGCAATTCGGTGATGATCAGGCAACACAATTGGGATTGAATGTTCGTCGGGCGAAATTCACGATTATCGTCGCCGCTTCGCTGGTGACCGCGGCGGCCGTCTCGTTTGCGGGCATCATTGGTTTTGTAGGTCTCATCGTGCCGCACGTGGTGCGCATCTGGTGGGGTGTGGATTACCGCCGGATCATCCCACTCAGCATTTTGGGCGGCGCCTCGGCGCTGTTATTGGCAGATGTGCTCTCGCGGATTGTGATTGCTCCGGAGGAATTGCCGGTGGGCATTGTCACTGCCCTGGCGGGTGCACCGTTTTTCTTGTGGGTGCTGCGGCGCGCCAAGAATCAGGGAATATGGTGAGTGGAATGGTCAACAAGAAAGTGAAAAAGGGACTGGTCATTGTCAATACCGGCAATGGCAAAGGTAAGAGTACTTCCGCATTTGGGGTTCTACTGCGCGCTTGGGGACGCGGCTTTCGCGTTTGTGTTGTGCAATTTATCAAAGCAGAGACCGGCCAATGGGGCGAGATCAAAGCGGCGAAAAAGCTCGGCATCGATTGGTTCACTACAGGCGATGGCTTTACCTGGACTTCCAAAGACATGGACGAAACGATCGCGCGTGCCCTCCATGGTTGGGAGATCGCCAAGGAAAAAATCATCAGCGAAAAATATGATCTGATCATTTTGGATGAATTCACCTATGCTATGCACTTCGGCTGGCTGGATACCAAGCAAGTCGTCGATTGGCTGAAAGCCAATAAGCCGGAAGATCTACATCTCATCATCACCGGCCGCGACGCACCGTCGTCCTTGATCGATTATGCCGATCTTGTCACCGAGATGGGCGATGTCAAACATCCGTTCACAACACAGGGGATTCAGGCACAGCCTGGAATTGAGTTCTAACAATGCAACTGGAAGAAATTATTAATGAAATCAAACCACTCGATCAATCCGCAATGCAAGCGGCGCGTGCGCGTCAGGACACATTAACCAAGCCGCCCGGAAGTCTGGGTCGGCTGGAGGAACTTTCTATTCAACTGGCGGGCATGACAGCCAATCCATTTCCTACGATCGAACGCAAAACGGTGATTGTCATGGCAGCCGATCACGGTGTGGCGCTGGAAGGCGTCAGCGCCTACCCGGCAGAAGTCACGCCGCAAATGGTCATGAATTTTCTGCGCGGTGGCGCGGCGATCAACGTCCTGGCGCGACAGGCCGGGGCGCGTGTCCTCGTTGTGGATATGGGCGTCGCCGCGAACATCGCGGACGCGAGCGGAAAGCTCATCAGCCGCAAGATCGGCTTGGGATCCGCGAACCTGGCCAAGGGTCCGGCGATGACGCGCGAGCAGGCCCGCCAAGCGATCGAAAGTGGCGTCGAAATCGCTCAGGCAGAAATCGCCCGCGGCGTGGATATCCTGGCAACCGGCGATATGGGTATCGGCAATACAACGCCTTCGGCGGCCGTCGCTTGCGCGCTGATGAATCAAATCCCTGAGAATATCGCAGGGCGCGGCACCGGCATAGACGAGGAAGGACTAAAGAGAAAAATCGATGTAATTGCTCGTGCACTGGATGTGAATCGACCGGATGCACACGATGCGCTCGATGTACTTGCAAAAGTCGGTGGATTTGAAATCGGTGGATTGGTCGGTGTGATTCTGGCCTCTGCCGCCAACCGCAAGCCGGTTGTCATCGATGGTTTTATTTCCACTGCCGCCGCAATGCTTGCGGCTTCTCTTGCTCCCGCTGTGCGTGATTATATGATCGCCGCGCACATTTCCCAGGAGCGCGGACATAAGCTCATGTTGGAGTGGCTCGGCTTGAATCCCTTGCTCGACCTGAATTTGCGGCTTGGCGAAGGCACCGGCGCGGCATTGGCACTTCCCATCGTGGAAGCCTGCGCCCGGATTTTGTGTGAGATGGCAACATTCGATGAAGCCGGTGTGAGTGACAAGGAATAAATGCGCACCCTGCGTATTGCCTTTGGATGGATGACTACACTTCCGTTCCGGCTGCCCGAAGATTGGTCGGCGGGCGATAGCGGACGCGCCGCTGTTTGGTATCCGCTCGTTGGCCTGGTCATCGGTGCCTTGACGTGGGTGGCATGGCAAGGCGCGACGATTTTATTTCCGCCGCTGGTGACAGGAGTGATCGCGCTCAGCATCTGGGTCGTGTTGACCGGTGGCTTACACCTCGACGGTCTTGCGGATTGCTGTGATGGTTTATTTGCCAGCGTGCCCCAAGAGCGCAGACTCGAAATCATGAAGGACCCGCATATAGGTGCCTTTGGTGTGACTGGTTTGATTTTGATTTTATTTCTCAAAGCTGCCGCGCTGGCGGCTCTCCCGCCTGCCTCGAGCTTGGGAATTCTGCTTGCTGCGAGCCTGGCGCGTTGGTGCATATTACCAGCGGGGTTGCTTCCCCTTGCACGGTCCTCGGGCATGGCTGCAGATTTCAAATCTGGTTTGCGCCGAGGATCGATCGTTCTGAGCGCGGTCATTCCCTTGGCTTTGATGTTTCTTCTAGGTCTACGCGGAGTTGTGTCTGCACTGATCGGAGTCAGCGCGTCAGGGTTGATCCTATGGTTGGCTAAACTTCGCATTGGCGGCGTGACCGGTGACGTGTTCGGTATGATTGTGGAAGTTGTCGAAACCGCTGTCTTGCTACCTTTTCTCATGGGAGTACCATGAAGACGTATCCCTTTCGTCTCGGTACCACGTCCTATATCATCCCGGATGATATGTTGCCCAATGCGCATTACCTGGCAGGCAAGGTCCAGGATATGGAGCTGATTCTCTTCGAAGTGGATGATGGACCCAATAACCTGCCTTCCTCTGCGGTCATCGATGAACTTTTATCCATCGCGCAAGAGCATGACATGACGTACACAGTCCATTTGCCGCTCGATCTTAAATTAGGTGACGATGGCTCGGAACGGGACCAATCGCTAGTCAAAGCGAAACGTGTCATAGATTGTACGCGCGGATTAAATCCCTGGGCGTATGTGCTGCATTTGGATGGAAGATCCGTTCGCACTTCGACCGATGCCGGTTTGCTAAAACGGTGGCAGGACCAATCCGTCCGCGCGTTGGAATTCGTCTCAGACTGGGTCGGCAGCCCGGAGAAATTGGCCGTCGAAAACTTGGAAACGTATCCGCTGGATTTCATTCAGCCGGTGCTAAATCGCATTCCCGTCAGCCGCTGCGTGGATATCGGTCACCTGTGGCTGGATGGACATGATGCCATTCCGTATTTACAAGCGGCATTGCCACACACGCGCGTGATCCACATGCACGGTATCGCCGAACGTGACCATCGCTCGCTGGCATTTATGCCACAGGAAAGGGTCCGAGTGGTGTGGCAGGAACTGATCCGCGCTCGATATGAAGGAGTGTTGACACTGGAGATTTTTTCGGAAGAAGATTTCCTTTCTTCCCTGGAAGTGATCGAGAAAATAAGATGAGCACAAAAAACAAAATCACCCTGATCCTGGGCGGCGCGCGCAGCGGCAAATCCTCTCATGCCCAGAGCCTGGCAGAGGCGACCGGCGGACCGGTGACCTTCCTTGCCACTGCCCAGGCACTGGATGAGGAAATGTCAGTTCGGATCCAGAAACATCGAGCAGAGCGCCCCGCGGGCTGGGAAACCCTTGAATTCC
>DATHUN010000259.1:0-6869 GCA_035462205.1 Anaerolineales bacterium | reverse complement strand
GTTGTTAACATCATTGCGAGGAGCGGTTGTTGCGACGAAGTAATCTCCTTTTAGCCGGTGTACTCTTTTCGAGCAGTCTTAACCGTTTGTGCGGAGATTGCTTCGCTCCTCTCGCAATGACATGTGTTTAAGGTCTTTGGTACAACAGGTCGGTATGGGCGATCAGCGCCTCATAGCCAGCCTTGGTATCTCCTTGACATATGGCTTCCACCATCTTTTCGTGGTAACGCCAGACTTCCTGCAAATACTCGTAGCCGCCGGCAAATACATTCAAGCCGACCGATTCATACGCGTCCCAATACGCTTCGAGAATACCGGTCACAAACGGGTTCTCGAGCCGGCGATAGATCAATAAATGCAAATTGCGATGCTCTTCATGGGGAACTTGGATCGGCGAGCCATGCAGCTTTTCCCGGGCACGCGCCACCAACGCCTGCAGCTCGCGGTGATCGTCCTTGGTCAGCTTTTCGACCGCTTCGTGCCAGAACGCCGCTTCGATGTGGTTGCGCAGTTCGGAGTACTTGCGGAAGTGCACATCGTCGAGGGCCAGGGCGTAACGCAGACTCTGCCGGACCGCCGGTGTGAAGGAATAGGCGCGCCGCTTCGTTCCCAGCCGGGGGCGGACTTCCACCAAGCCGAGCGCACGCGCTACTTCGAGCTGTTCCCGCAGCGTTGCTAGGCTGACGCCTAATTCCACGCTCAAGTCCTTGAGCGACGGAAACTCGTCATCCGCCTCATTGTGGGTAGCGAGGTAACGCATAAATTCGGAAATATCGGGGGAAAGTCGTTCTCTAAGCATAAGTATGATTAATCAGATAAATCTATTTTATTGCGGTCTGCATGAGAAGTCAATAGGACGAAAATAACATTCGAGTTGTGATTTATCAGATCCCACCCCCAATATTCAGTTTTGCCAAACGTAACCGCTCCATTGTTCCCACCTCTTGCCAGGCATACTTGACTTGCTTGCGGGGAATCTTATAATGATCTTAGACGGCTTCGGTTTGGAGGTAAAAATGGCAGCGAGATTCGAAGTTTCCCAAGTGATCGATCGACCAGTAGAGAAGGTGTTCGATTTCTTTGCACGTCAACATGTTCGAAATCATCCTCGCTGGGATCCGGATATAGACCTCTGGCTGGATTCCGATGTCCCGCTTCAGGTGGGGACGGTCATTCATAGGCGTAATCGTCGCAGTGGAACGCCTGTGGAAGGGACGATCGAGGTAATGGAATTTGAGCCGGACCGGGTGTTTGCGACAGTCATCCATGACGGTCCTATGGAGATGCGTAGCCGAGTTCTATTCGAGCCGAGAGGGGATCACCAGACCTTGCTCACGATGCTTATTGATATTCCGAGTATGGATGAAAACATGGACAAGACGTTCTTGACCAGTCGCCTGCAGCGCAGCACAGAAAATATCAAGCAACTGATTGAGTCTGAGACCTAGCATCAAAATTCACTGCCACTTAAATGAAAACAATCGCCCACGCTTGAGGCGTAGGCGGTGGATCGTGACTTTATTGATTACATTCCCAGCAAAGACATTTCGTGCTTGAGCGTCGACTCCAGTCCTTCGCTAAGGGGCCGTGGGTTGTAGCCGAGGAAACGCTTCGCCTTGCTGTTATCTGCGTAGTAGGTGGGGCCTGCAACGATTCGTAAGCCTTCCGATGTATATGTTTCCGGCAGGAAGGCATCGAAAGGCCTTACCAACATCGACAAAACTTTGAAAAGTCGGTACGAGACGAAACTGGGCGCCGGTTTGCCGGTAATATGGCTGGCAATCTGAAACGCATCTTGATACGTGCCGGGCTCGCCGGCCAGGATGTAGGTCTCCCCGGGCACGCCTTTTTTCATCGCAAGGATGTGTCCGTGAGCTACATCTTCCACGTGCGCCCAGGTGATCCCGGCGCGGGTCGGAAGCATAGGCAGCTTACCTTGTAGATAATTGATCAGCGTAGCTCGCAGCACGGACGTGTCGCCGGGTCCATAGATGCCGCCGGGCATCACGATCACGAGAGGCAGCCCTGCGGCAATGAACTGCCTGGCGATCTCGTGGGCAACTGCTTTTGTGCGGTCATATTCACTGAGATGCTTGCCCGTGAAACGGTAGCTTTCATTTTTCAGGTCGCCGTGCGTGTCGGAGTTGATCGCCACCGTGCTAGTGTATACGCCTTTTGGAATATGCAATTCCTTCATCAACTCCAGGACATTGCGCGTGCCCTGCACATTGACACGTTCTCCATCGCTTTTGTCTTTTGTGCCGATCTTATACCAGCCGGCCACATGGAACACGCCGTCTGTGCCTTGCATGGCAGCCCGCATCGATTCCTTGTCAGTCACATCGCCTTTGAAGAGCTGCACGCCCAGGCTCTGCAATTCACTGGCTTTTTGCGGGCTGCGGATCGCGGCATTGACTTCATATCCCGCCTCGCGCAACTGCCGCGCCAGCACGCCACCAAGAAAACCAGTCGCTCCGGTCAGAAAATATTTCATAGTGAGTTCTCCAAAGCGGGATCATCACGCCGGCCTCGTACCTGTCGAGTAGCGTAGAACCGGGACCGGCGCACTTTTCACGAAACGCGAACGCTCGCTCCGCGCGACATACTTATATAAAAAGTACGCCATGCCCAGGGCCTGCGAGGGAATGACATAACGTAATTTGGGCTTCAATCTTTCTTGTAGCTATCCAACACCTTGTGGATCTGGTCGAGCAGTTTCTGGATCTCGTGCCGCTCATTCATGGATTGGTGCAGGGAGACCGTGAACGACGCCTTCTCTGCCTCCGAAATTGTTTCGAGCAGATGTTCGGCGCGCGCGATCTGGGTGTTCTTGTGCATGAGCTTGGCTTCCAGGCGCTTGCGATATTCATCGTAGAACTGGAACTCGTCCAATGGCTCCCCCGCCGACTTGGCTCCCTGCTCGAGCAGGCTGGAAATTGTCGGCAGGAATTGATCGAAGTCCACCGGCTTCTCGATGAAGCGGATCACGCCCAGGTTGAGGGCGAACGTCTTATCCTCCGGCGCGACATACGTAGCCGAGAGGAACACGACCGGGATATCCCGCGTCTCCGGATTCAGCCGCAGCTGGTGAACGAGGCTGAATCCGTCCATTTTCGGCATGAGGATATCGGTGATGATCAATGCCGGGCGTTCCTTTTGAATCGCTTCCAACGCCTCGTTGCCTTCGCGAGCAGTGACCACGCGGTAGCCCTTGAATTCCAAGGTGGCTTGCAATAATTTCAGAATATCGGGGATATCTTCGACGACAAGTAAGTAACCTTTTTGAGCTTCCACAAACGCAATTCTACCACTCGATACGAATGGATGCGCTCACGCTCCCATTTTGAGGAGGATGCAAAAGAAAAATCGGGGTTACTTCTTTACACCATCGATTGTCAGTTCGGATACCTGGGCATTGATACCCGCCAGCACGGGTAGGTTGTAACCAATGTAAAAAACTTTTGGACCGCTGGGCAGGATTAGAGTTTCACCGAAAGGAACATCGTCGATCGACACACTCAGGGTGCTCCCATTCAATTCCAAGCGGACGTCATATACATGCCGGTATTCATTATGCTTACCCCGGACCTTTACGCCGCTTGTTTCTCCCGAGTCTGCCATCACGTAGAAAACGATCGGGTCTTTCCCGGTTTTCTCCACCTGCAATTTGAAACGGGTGGTATTTTTGGTATCCATCGGATCATCGGCGGGAGCAACGGCAAAATTAAGATAGGTCGGCGGCCCGTCGTAGACAAGATACATCGAAGTGACATAGACTTTGAAATCGATGACGGAGGTCTCGGTGATCGGTGTGTATATCCCAGAGGCAAGCACTGTTTTCTTCTCCCAGTTGACAATGTGCAGGATGCCCGACGGATCCAGATTCATACCCGTCAGGCCGGTGGGATAGCATCCGTCCGCATCAGGTTTTGTGTTGCTGACCACAGTTGTATCTGTGGAATAAACGTGCCAGGTCTGTGCGTCAAGACAGCCATCGAGCCAAGTTTTGGGTTGAGGTGTGGGAGTATCGGAGGGGGCAATCGCCACCAATGTCTCGGTCGCTCCTGGCGGAGTAGGGCAGGGTATCTTCTTTGTGCTGGAGCTATCCAGCTGCAAACCGATCCGGTAGCTGTAATCTACTTTTTTTGGTTCACCATTCTCCGTATATTCAATCGTGCCTTCCTGGCGGCTTTCTCTCCAGATAATTGTGTATTCGAGGAAAGTATGAGCGGGGATTTCGATCTGTAAAACTTCATTGTAGCCCTTGGAAGTTGTATTGACGGAAGCAAATCGATCCTGAATAGACCCTTCCAACTGGACCTTCGCCACCCCGGAAATATCTGCACCCCCGCTAACCTTCGCACCCAGGGTTAGTTCTTTTGTCTTTGCATCGGTGTCACTCTGGCTAAATTGAATCTGTGTTTTTAAAACGCTATCCGAATCACATTGGTCATACCGCTTGACCTGCTTGAGGTCCAAGGAGATTGCTTCCCCTTCCTCTATGTTCTGAATCTCGACACCCATGGATGGGGGCGTTGTTGCCGGCGGAGGTTGTGTCCCACACGCCCCAAGGATACTGGACATCACCAAAAAGAATACTGTTAACAACCTCTTCATTGATTTCCTCCTACCGTTTTTACAAATTTGCCGGTCTGTATGACCGGCAAATTTGTGAAATGTTAATGTCTGCATTGTAGCATTGGATACTTTAAATGTTAAGAGAAAAGGTCGAGGCGTTAACAATCAGTCAAGTCACCTCGCACATGCCTGGCAAGTTTGGTCTTATAACAAGGAACGGGCCTACGATCACCGAGGCCCGCTCTCTTGCTATCACAGCTTCTACTATTGCCCATTCCCTGTGATCACGCCGGCCGCGGCGAGCAGGAGAAAGGCTCCAAAACAGCAGAGACCCACCGCCGCCAGACCCACCTGGACCCAGCCCATGACGATTCCGGCGGTTGCCATGCCGTCGCCGGTAGCGGTGGGCGGAACCGAGCGCGTTTCCTTGCGGGCGGCATAGCCCGTAAGTATCGCAATGATACTGCCGACCAGAGGCAGGAAGGTGAACCCTCCGATTCCGGCGATCAAGCTAAGGATCGCCAGGGTGCTCTGGGGGAGTGCGGGTGGGTAACGCTGCGGGACATTTGGTTGTTCCATTTTAATTCTCCTTTTCTCTCCAATGATTTCATTTCGTGCCACATGATTATACGTATCTCGCTTCATTCCGCCTCAGTGAGCCAGCCATCGCGAAATCGGATACTGGCTTGCAATGCTCGCACGAATGCGGGAACACATCTGGAAATCTCGTCGTCCAAACAATAAAATGGAGATTGATATGAACTACAAAATTCAGTTTTTCCTACTACTTTGTTTACTGTTGTTGAGCGCCTGCCAGCCTCAGCATCCGGTCGAGGTTCCGCCTTCCTCCCCGAAGCCGGATGATCTCAGCGTGACGCCGGCGCCCCTAGGTACCGAGGAGCCCATCAACTCCTATGCGCCCGGCAAAGGAGATGAGTCGCTGCGGCGCGGACCGGTGTATATCGATGCCAAAGATATCCTGACCCTCGAGAGTTTCCCACTGCAGTTCCAATTACACGTGCAAGGCTCCTTGCCCACACCCTGCCACCAGTTGCGGGTCGTGGTGGACAAGCCAGATCAACAGAACCAGATCCACGTCTCGATCTACTCTCTGGTCAATCCAGACCAGGCCTGTACGCAAGTCCTGGACCCGTTTGAAGTCAACATCCCACTCGGCAGCTTCCCCAGCGGGAACTACACAATCCTTGTGAACGATGAAAGGGTGGGAGAGATTACCGCATAATGCCCATCCCGCTAGGGCAGTGGAGGCCAACAAACATCCCGCCGAAGTTAATCTCCGGCGGGATGTTGTGATTCTGATTCAGTTTCTGCTCTTACTTGAACGGCACGCGCACGACTTCATATTCGGTATCCGGCGTTGGCGGGGTATCGAAGCGGGCATTGACCGCATACAGCGCACCGCCAAAGAACGTGATTGTGGTCGGGATGCGGAAGTTGTCACTGGTGATCACACCGGTCACCTCGCCCGAGGTCCAATCTGAGTTCAGCTTGATCACGGTGATCTGGTTCAGGAAATTCTGCACCACGTATAAGGTTTTGCCACGTAGCAGGATGCCATCCCCGTTAGGTACACTGGCTCCGCCTAGATCGATGGCCGTCGCCACACCTGTTTCTGCGTCCACGCTGTACAGCGTGCCCGTAGTGCTGTTGACGATGATCAACGTGTCACCATTCGGCGTTGCCTCGATGCCATTGGCATTGAAGCCGCCGGCGACGAATTGATAATCGCCGCTCAAAGGAATCACTTCCACGGTGATCGGTTCGATTAGCTCCCCGTGCGCACCCAGCGGAACTTTGTACAGCACTGGCTGGGACGATTCGGTGAAGTAGGCGGCATCCTGGGTGATCACCACGTCGTTGATAAATGTGGGCTGGCTGGTCGCCAGTTGGATCTCGGCGACCGTTTCACCCGTCTCAGGATCGTAAACAAATGCCATGCCGGTCGTTGCGCCGGAGACGAAGAGCAGGCCGCTGCGCGGGTCATACTTCAGACCGGTTGCGCTGTGTCCTTCTTCGCCAGGGACAACGATCTCGCCGGTCCCGGTCAAAAAGTCACCCTGATAGATCGCTCCGGTAGGAATCGACCCGACGAAGAACGTCGTTCCTGGCCCGCTGGCGATGCCCTCCGGCTGGAAGCCGTTCGGCAAAGGAATGATCGCCGGGTGCGGCGCCGCGCCGATCATCGTCAAGCTGAGGGCGATCAATAAGAATGCAGGCAACAGATTTCGCCGTTTAAAGAAATGAGTAAGCATGTGTCTCCTTTTCGTTCT
>DATHUN010000258.1:0-5002 GCA_035462205.1 Anaerolineales bacterium | reverse complement strand
CGATAAGGGCTTCATCGGCGTACCGGGCGCATTCGGATTTGGCCCCGGCGGCCCGCACGATGGACACGGTTTTGGTCAGGGACCGCAGCAGGCTCCCCAGGCCCAGCCCACCCAGCCAAGCAAAAGCGGCTAATCGTAGTGTAAGAATCAAACAGGTGAGATGGAAATCCATCTCACCTGTTTGATTTAATTTTAAGAAACTTAACTAATGCAGCACTTGGACCGCGTCCACTTCCGAATGACCGTCGACATCGCCAGAAGGGGCATAGAAGCGGATGTAGTAATAGGTTCCGGATAATCCAAGCGAATCCAAATCAATGGCGATGCCCGTTGAGTTATAAAGGACCGCTGACGAAATGTCCCGTTGGTCCGGCTCTTCGGGGGCTTGTGGATAACCGGGAAGCTTGGTGAAATCTACATTGGTATTTGTATCGGGCTGTTCATCTCCCCAATAAAATACACGCGACCAGTTTGTGCCATCCGTACTTACTTCGACAATCATCCAATCCAGCAAAATTCCACTTGCATTTGGCCGCTCGTAATAGACGACGTCCCAACCAGGACCAGTGTTGATCGTAATTTGCAAGGTCAAATAGCTATTGGTCGTGACATTGTAGATATTGCCATCGGGTGCCGAGCCAATGACAAGTGCGACGGTATCGGTGCTCGAGTTATTAGCAGGATTCGTATCTGTCACATTTACATTCGCTGTGCTGACAATATTGCCATTCGCCGTTTGAACGACCGTAGCATTGACCGTGTACGTGACCGAGGCCCCAACAGCCAAGTTCACAGTATCTTGAATATTGCCCGAGCTATCGAGCGAACAGGGAGCGCCACCTGATTTTGTACAGCTAATGTTGGTGAGGTAAGCGGAGAAACTGCTCGTAACAGGGACGCCCGTAGCAACGGAAGGTCCGTTATTGGTGACCGTGATATTGTAAGTCAAGGTGCCACCAACCACAGCCGAAATCGGGCTATGGTTCATGGTGATCTGCAGATCGCTGGCAAGTGGCGGAACGTCTGTTGGTGTAGGTGTGAATGTAGATGTAGACGTTGCAGTAAATGTTGGCGTCACCGTCGGTGTATTCGTGGCTGTGGGTGTGTTTGTGAAAGTTGGTGTACTTGTCTGTGTTGGTGTGCGAGTCGGCGTGAAAGTACTTGTTGGCGTGGATGTATTCGTGGCAGTCGAGGTGGGCGTAAATGTTCTGGTAGAGGTTGAGGTTGCTGTAACTGTTGGCGTCGCCGTGGGTGTGCCTGTAACCGGAAGAATGGAGGTGGCGGTTGGAGTAGGCGTCGACGTTTTCGTCGAGGTCGGCGCGAGTGTTTTTGTGACCGTGGGAGTCGAAGTGTTGGCTGCGGCTAATGTTGCCGTCGGTGTTTTTGTCGGCGTGGAAGTCTTATTGAGGATAACTGTTGGCGTGGATGTTTTTATGAGGACTGAAGTAGGTGTGCGTGTGGCAGGGATAAATACCAGGGTACTGGTGGGTAAATTTGTGGGCGGTACCGTGTTTGTGTTTGTGGCGGGGATCGCCGTGGGCACCAAGGTAGGTGTTGGCGTCGCGGTGGGAGGGCGGGTTGGAATGGCCGCGCCCGGGGTGAGAAAAACTTCCATCCACACCGGCTGGGTAAGTATGGATGAATCGATGGCTTCCACAACCCCCACCGGACGATTATTCCGGCCGCCGCTGTTGAGGTCGAGACTCGATCCCATATCGGCGCCCAGCTTCCAATGTGGAGAGAAACGCAGCGCCCACTGTCCGGCAATGAACACACACAGGAGTCCGAATAGGATAATGATAAAAATGATTAACCAATCCCGTCGCTCATGCTCAACTTCTTTCATGAGATTGTCCGTTGATGGGCAGCCTGATAAAGACTGTTGTGCCGGGAAGGGTCGACTCGTTAAAGCCGGGACTCTCAAGCCAGATACGTCCTCGATGAGCATTGACAATGCCACGCGCGATGGCAAGTCCCAAACCGGGACCGCCACCCTTGAATTTGGTCTTGCCGGAGGAATGTAGGAGCACCTCGCCAGTTTGATAGAACTTCTCGAATACAAGCGCATGGTTCTGTGGATCCACACCAATGCCTGTATCGTGGATATCAATTTCGACCTCATGTCTACGCGAGTTTGCCTGCGCAATATTCTCACTCACTGTGATACAGCCACCGTCGGGCGTGTATTTGATGGCATTGACAATGACATGATAAAAAAGCTTATAGAGCAGATCCTTGTCCCCTACGATGACCGGTACGGAATCCAAGCCCTGCGTGGCGAAAGTTAGTTTGCGTTCCGTCAGCGCCGATTCAAAAGTTGTCCTTACCTTCTCGATGACTTGCTTCAAGTCTACATCTGTGGGAATGATCTCCAACAGGTTGCTGTCAATGCGCGTCACGTCGAGCATATTATCGATGATTTCCACCATGCGGGATGTGCCATCGAGAATACCGCTGGTGTATTTTGTATATTCATTATTCTCTTTGGATTTCACCTGGATCATCTGGGAATAACCCTGAACCAGAGTCAAAGGAGTCCGCAGTTCGTGGGCAGCGACCTGAATAAAGCGCATCTTCGCTGCATCCATTTGTTCGAGTACTTGATTCGCTTTCTCCAGCTCAAGGGTGCGCTGCTGTAGACTTTCGGTCATGGAATCAAAGCTGTTGGCGAGGATACCGATCTCGTCGCGACTTTTGATTCCCGTCCGTTTTGTGAGGTCGCCGCTGGCGATCGCGCGCGAGGTACGAACCAGTTTGAGCAGAGGTACGATGATCAGCCGCGAGACAAAATAACCGATCAGGATCACAGCAATCATTGCCACGGCATAAATAAGCACATAATTCCGCCGGCTCATTGTTCCGGACTCAGCGACAAAGTCACTGGAAAGCGCCACCGAAAAGACTGCCAGTCGGTCGTTCCCAACCCGGAGCGGACCGGAAGCGAGGCTATAAAAGCGCTTGCCGACCGGGATGTTTTTACCTTCTACAACGTGGTCACTGTTGATGATGGATTGATAATCCGCCACCGGAATGGAAATCGTTGGCTGATACAGATCATCCTGCCAAGCAAAGGTTGAGGCGATGGAATGCCCACTTTCGTCATAAAGGATCACATCGGCGAGCGACGTGCTTTTGAGCGCTGGCATGATCGTGTTCAAAGAGGTGCCCACCACGACCGCGCCGACTACCTTTCCATCGAAGACCACAGGCAAGGTGGTGAAATAATAATAGCGCCCATCGGCAGGATCGATCGCGATCTCACGTTTGGGAGGGCTATCTGGATTATTTTCCTGCAAAATCTCATTCACAATGGACAGTGTTGGCGGGCGTCCCGGCTGTGCAGAATTCTCCATCTCCCCATCAGATTTCCGGATGAAATGGCTGGACTCTTGGCCCTGCGCGTCGAACAGGATGACGCTTTCTGCGCTTGTCCCGCTGGCGACGGGAAGTGCGAGTATGGAAACTTGTTCCTGGTTTCCGGCTTGGAGTGCTTCGCCAATTCCCCGCGTATAGGCGACCAAACGTAACACATCTACATGATCCTGTTCCTGACCCACCAGAGCATCGGAGACCACGCGTCCGGCTTCGATCAATTGGTTCCTGAGGCGTTCCTGCAGTGAATCGGAAACCAAGCGCGTGACCACGTAAGCACCCGTCGCCGCGACGAAGAGAGTTAGAAGTAGATACGGCAAAATGACTTTGAAGCGAATGCTCACATGATACCTTTTCCCAGGACTATTGCTCTCATCGCATTATAAGGAAGAGTCAGGAGAAAATATCACAAATTTCAAGATTGATAGTAATTTATAACACTTCATCGGCGATTTCGAGCCTGCTGTAACAAAAAGCCCTGCTTGTTGCAAGACTTTGGTCAGAACAAAAGGTTTCAGGCTCAAACTTACAGTTTCCTCACCGGGGACTCCCGTGGAAACAAAAAGTCCCGCGATTCGCAGGACTCTGTGGGCGCTAAGGGACTCGAACCCCTGACCCCTTCCGTGTAAAGGAAGTGCTCTAACCAACTGAGCTAAGCGCCCGAATGGGTGTAAGCGCCCGTGCGGGCTATTATACATCATGTTACACTATGAACACCGGACTGGAGGAATAGCTATGCGTGTTGTACGGTACCAATCCCCAGATGGGGTCACCAAGCCAAAATATGGTTGGCTCCTAGATGGCAAAGTCGGCGAGATCAGTGGAAATGTCTTTAGTCGCTATCGTCGTAAGGAGGCCGATATGCCCATCGGGGATGTGAAACTGGCGGCACCCTGCGAGCCGAGCAAAATCATATGTGTGGGACGCAACTACGTGGAACACGCCAAGGAGCTGGGTAACGAAGTACCAAAAGTGCCTCTCATCTTTTTGAAGCCGCCTTCGTCGATTATCGCGAACGGCGGAACCGTGATTCTACCGCCCCAATCCGCTCAGGTGGAGCATGAGGCGGAACTGGTCGTAGTCATCGGCAAACGTGGTCGCAATATCACCGCTGAGAACGCCAAGAAATACATCTTTGGATACACGATTGGAAACGACGTCACTGCCCGCGACCTGCAGCGGACCGATGATCAATGGACGCGCGCCAAAGGCTTCGACACCTTCTGCTCTTTCGGTCCGTGGATCGATACCGAGTTCGACCCCGCCGATGCTGTCGTGACCTGTCGCGTCAATGGACAGATGCGCCAGATGGCATCCACGCGCGACATGGTCTTCAACGTTGGCACACTGATCGCCTACATCTCGTCGGTCATGACGTTAGAGCCGGGCGATTTGATCTTCACAGGCACACCCGCCGGTGTTGGGGAATTAAAGCACGGAGACGAAGTCGTCGTCGAAATCGAAGGTCTCGGGGTCCTGAAGAATCCGGTGCGGGCGGAAAACAAATGAACACAAAATGGTGTACAGAATTCTGTACGCCATTTTATTTCGACGCTTCTAAAGAGACATGTCACGCTGGGGGAGCGTTTGTCGCGACCGAAGCGTCTCCGATTTTAATTAGGGGCAGGGA
>DATHUN010000257.1:0-8182 GCA_035462205.1 Anaerolineales bacterium | reverse complement strand
GGGCTACCGGCCGCAGTTCTACATCCGCACGATGGATGTGACGGGCAACATCACCCTGCCGGAAGGCGTGGAGATGGTCATGCCGGGTGACAATGTCAACCTGACGGTGGAGTTGATCGTCCCGGTGGCGCTCGAGCAGGGTTCCAAGTTCGCCATCCGTGAAGGCGGTCTCACCGTCGGCGCCGGTGTCGTGACCAAAATTATTGAATAGGTGCAGATATGACTAAGCAGAAAATTCGCATCCGTCTCAAAGCGTATGATCATCGTGTGCTTGATCAGTCTGCCAAGAGAATCGTGGAAACGGCCGAACGTAGTGGTGCACATGTAGTGGGTCCTGTGCCCTTGCCAACCAAGAAAGAACGGTTTACAATACGGCGCTCGACTTTTATCGACAAGGACTCTCATGAACACTACGAGATCCGCACGCACAACCGGTTGATCGATGTTCTCGATCCTGATTCGAAGACCATTGACATGTTGATGCGATTGAATCTGCCTGCAGGTGTCGATATCGAGATCAAAATCTAATAGGTTAGTCGTACCTAGAGAGTAGAGACGGCAAGATTTCTCTACTCTCTAATTTCGACAGTGCAAGAACGGTGTTGTCTGGGACCGTACCAAAAATGACCGGTTCCACCAATCTGTTTACTGCACTGCCCGGAGATGATGCAGCCTAAGCCCAGGCTGACAGTCTCACCAAATTCTTTTGCAAGGAGAAAACCGAGTATGTTGAAAGGGCTTATAGGAAAGAAGATCGGCATGACCCAGATCTTCGATGAGAAAGGCGTCGCGTATCCTGTGACGATCATCGAAGCTGGGCCATGTTACGTTACCCAGGTACGCAGTCAAGAGCGTGATGGGTATACGGCTGTCCAGCTTGGATTTGGGGAAGTTCATCCCAAGAAACTGGCTGCCGGTGAGTTGGGACACCTGAAAGCAAGTGGGTTGTCTCCCATGCGTTTCATCCGTGAGTTTCGCTCAAAAGAAGCCGCAAATGTAGGGGATAAGCTGACTGTAGACCTGTTTACTGTTGGCGACCACGTGGATGTGGTCGGTACCAGCAAAGGTAAAGGATTTGCAGGCGCGGTCAAGCGTCACCACTTTCAAGGTGGCAAGAAGACCCATGGTCAGTCGGATCGCCTTCGTGCGCCCGGTTCGCGCGGCTCTGGTACTACGCCAGGTCGTGTGTTCAAAAATTCACGCGGCGCCGGTCATATGGGCCATGAGCGCGTGACCGTGCAAGCCTTGAAGGTCGTGCTGGTGGATCCTGAGCGCAATCTGCTTGGTGTTCATGGTGCCGTGCCCGGTGGCAAAGGCGGTCTGGTCGTAATCAAAGAGGCTCGGAAGCAGTAGCCCTGAGGATAGGAAGCAAGGTAATCATGAAAGTAGATGTACTCAACATAGAAGGCAAAAAGCTTCGCGAGGTGGAACTTCCCTCTGCGATTTTTGAAGCCCCGATTAATGTGGACTTGATGCACCAGGCTTATGTCCGTCAGATGGCGAATGCTCGACTCGGTACGCATGAGACCAAGGTTCGCGGTGAAGTTGCCGGTGGCGGTGCCAAACCTTACAAGCAAAAAGGAACCGGTCGCGCCCGCCAGGGTTCTCGCCGTGCAGCTCAGTGGGTTGGTGGTGGACGTATCCATACGCCGCACCCGCGCAGCTATGAGCAGCGCATGCCCAAGAAAATGCGACAGGCCGCCCTACGTTCCGCCTTGTCAGCAAAAGCCGCCGAGTCGGGGGTGGTTGTGGTTGACGAACTGAATCTCTCAGAGGCCAAGACTCGCATCGTGCTGGATGCCTTGAAGAATTTGGTTGGGCAATCCACAGCCCTGGTTGTTCTGGCTGAAAAGGATCAGGCATACGATACAGTTATGCGCTCGGCAAATAATCTTTCCAACACCAAGATTTTGCTCGCCGGTTATCTCAATATCCGCGATCTGTTCGGTTATGACAAAGTGGTCCTGCCTGAGAAAACTTTGGATGCCCTGGTGGCGAGCTTAGGATAGGAGAAAAGAATGTCAACGATCTACGATGTTCTTCGCCGCCCGTTGGTGACTGAGAAATCCAGTTATCAATCTGGCAAGTTGAACCAATATTCCTTTGTTGTCGCGGATAACGCCACACGCAAGCAAGTCAAGGACGCAATCGAAACTCTTTATGATGTCAACGTTTTGCGTGTGAATATTATCAATACCACTGCCAAACGTGGTCGCCGCCTTCGCAGTCGCCGTTTGCTGGTTCGTAAGCCGGCATACAAGAAAGCGATCATTACCCTGGCAGAAGGCCAAACACTTGAAGTATTTGGAGGAGTGTCGTAATGGCTGTCAAAAAATATAAACCGGTAACCCCCGGTACGCGTGGGATGACCGGTCACTCCTTTGAGGAAATCACCAAGTCTACGCCGGAGCGCTCCCTGCTCGTGCCTTTGCGCAAGAGCGGTGGACGCAATTCCTATGGGCGTGTGACCGTCCGCCATCGCGGTGGTGGGCATCGTCGCTTTGTTCGCCTCGTGGATTTCAAACGTGATAAGCGTCAGATCCCTGCGAAAGTGGCAGCGATCGAATATGACCCGAACCGAACCGCCCGCCTCGCACTTTTGCATTACGCAGATGGCGAGAAGCGCTATATCATCGCACCGGTTGACCTCAAAGTCGGCGATTCGGTGATGTCTGGTACAGGCGCCGAAATTCGCTCCGGCAACTCGCTTCCGATCGCGAATATCCCGGTCGGTACCCTCATCCACAATATTGAAGTTGTGGAAGGACGCGGTGGTCAGCTGGTTCGTTCGGCAGGTGGCGCGGCGCAATTGCTGGCAAAAGAAGGCGATTTTGCCCAGGTGCGTATGCCGTCCGGTGAAGTGCGTTTAATCCGCCAGGTTTGCTATGCAACTATCGGTCAGGTTGGCAATCTCGATCATGGCAACGTCAAGCTGGGTAAGGCTGGTCGCAGTCGGCATAAAGGCGTTCGCCCGACCGTGCGCGGTTCGGCTATGAGCCCACGTGACCATCCCCATGGTGGTGGTGAAGGTCGCCAGCCGATCGGTCTTGCCGGTCCGAAGAGTCCGTGGGGCAAGCCCACGCTGGGTTACAAGACCCGCAAGAATAAAAAGAGTGATCAGTATATTGTGCGCCGTCGCAGTAAGACGAACCGCTAAGAGATAGAGGAAGTCATGTCAAGATCATTGAAAAAGGGTCCGTTCATCGAACCCAAACTTTTGAAGAGAATTGAAGCAATGAACCAGAAAGGTGAGAAGAAAGTACTGCGCACATGGAGTCGTGCCAGTGTGATCTTCCCCCAGATGGTTGGACATACGATTGCTGTTCACGATGGACGCCGCCATGTACCGATCTACATTACCGAAAATATGGTCGGGCATCGTTTGGGCGAGTTCGCCCCGACGCGCACCTTCCGCGGTCACATGGCTGCTGAGAAAGCTGCTGCGTAGTAGGAGCATAAATCATGGCACATGATATTCAAGCAAATTTACGCTTCCTCCCGATGTCGGCCCAGAAGGTTCGCCTGGTGGTAGACCTGGTGCGCGGCAAGGATGCCAATACCGCTTTGGAAATGCTCCGCTTCGTTCCCAAAGCCGCAGCGTTGCCCGTTCGAAAATTGCTGGCTTCCGCTGTCGCGAATGCGGAAGAGAACTTCGGCGTCAGCCGCGATGATTTATACGTCGCCAAGATCTTTGCCGATGAGGCTCCGACCCGCAAGTGGCGCCGCTTTGGTGCACGCGGTCGTTTCAAACCGATACTTCGCCGTAATTCACACGTGACTGTTGTTCTGCGTGAGCGCGGTTCGTAACCAGGAAAGAAGGAGAAATCATGGGTCGTAAAGTTCATCCGATTGGTATGCGCCTGGGAATCAACCAGGGCTGGCAGGGTCGCTGGTTCGCCGAAGGCACGCAATATCGCCAACAGTTGCATCAGGATTTCGCCATCCGCGCTTTGTTAATGGGAACCACCTCCAAGGGTGGTGCAATGAAGGATACTGCCGTGCGAACTCTTCGTAAGGATTTGCCGGATACCATTAAGAACGGCAAGGCTGGCATCTCCCGCGTCGAAGTCGAACGCTTCCCTGGAAAAATCCGGGTCGCAATTCACACCGCCAAGCCTGGTATTTTGATCGGTCGTAAAGGCGAGGGTGTCAAGAAAATTCGTCTGGCACTCGAAACCTTGGTTGGCAAGAAGGTGGATCTCGATATCAAAGAGATCTCTTCTCCCGATACCGACGCGCAACTTGTTGCACGCAATGTTGCCGATCAACTCGAGCGCCGTATTGCGTACCGCCGTGCCATGAAGCGCGCGATACAGCAGGCGATGCGCCAAGGTGCCCAGGGCATCAAGATCATGGTGGGTGGTCGCTTGGGCGGCGCTGAAATGTCCCGCGATGTCTGGCTCCGTGATGGGCGCGTTCCACTGCAGACTCTGCGCGCGAACGTGGACTATGCCAAGACTGAAGCCAGCACCACCTACGGGCAGCTCGGCGTCAAAGTATGGATCTACAAGGGCGAAGCCATTCCTGAGAATGAAGAAAAAGTGGAGGCAACCGAAGGCGTGTATGTGAGTGAATAGCCGCATACACAAATAAAGTTGTCTTTGGAAGAGGTACTACTATGTTGATGCCAAAACGTGTTAAGTGGCGCAAGCAAATGCGCGGTCGTATGACCGGCAAAGCTCTGCGCGGCGCGGAAGTGAGTTTCGGGGAATTTGGCTTGCAGGCGCTGGAACCCGGTTGGGTGACTGCTCGCCAGATCGAAGCCGCTCGCCGCACCATCGTCCGCGAAATGAAGCGCCGCGGTAAAGTCTGGATCCGCATCTTCCCTGCGAAACCGTATACCCATAAGCCACCTGAAACCCGTATGGGTTCCGGCAAAGGCAATGTGGAATATTACGTCGCTCCGGTGAAACCGGGACGAATTATGTTCGAAGTAGGTGGCTTGGATTCAACGACCGCGTTGCAGGCGCTGAAGAATGCCCAGTACAAGTTCTCGATCAAAACCAAGATCGTGGCTCGTCATGATGAAGGAGAGCAGGAATGAAGTCGGTGAAAACCAGTGAACTGCGCAACCTGAAATCGGGTGAAATTGAAACAAAATTGTCGGATGCCCGCGAGGAGTTAATGAAACTTCGCTTCCAGCAGGTGACCGGCCAGTTAACCGATACCAGCCGCTTGCGCATTTTGCGCCGGGAAATTGCACGCATGCAGACCATTCTGCATGACCAAGCTTCGGCTGAAGCAGAAGGTGAAGCATGAACAATCGTCGTCGCATAACTGGTGTCGTCACCAGCAACAAAATGACCAAGACGGTCGTGGTCGAGATCACACGCGTGTTCCGCCACCCACTGTATCGCAAGGTCGTTCACTCCAGCAAGCGAGTGAAGGCTCATGATGAGATCGGTTGCCAGATCGGCGATCAGGTCCAGATTGTGGAATCCCGCCCGCTTTCGCGCGATAAGCGCTGGGTTGTGGAAAGTGTCATCAAGAAAGAGATCCGCACCGCGGATACGGGTGTTGCCGATCTAAGCACGGAAGTAAACACCGAAGCACAGCCGGAGGAGTAAGCCATGATCCAACATGAGTCACGTCTGAAAGTCGCCGATAATTCCGGTGCACGCGAATTGCTCGTCATCCACGTGCTGGGTGGTTCCACCCGCAGATATGGCAGCATCGGGGATGTCGTGGTTGCTTCCGTAAAATCTGCCACTCCCCAAGGTGGCGTCAAGAAAAGTGAAAAAGTTCGCGCTGTCATCGTACGTTGTTCTAAAGAATATCGGCGTGAAGACGGCTCCTATATTCGCTTCGATGATAATGCCGCGGTGATCTTGGATGCTGATGGCGTCAACCCCAAAGGCACTCGTATTTTTGGTCCCGTTGCCAGAGAGCTTCGTGAAAAAGGATTTATGAAAATCGTTTCACTGGCTCCCGAAGTGCTGTAGGGGTAGGAGTAATAATTAATATGAGATTCAAAATACACAAGGGCGACACGGTAGAAGTGATTAGTGGTCGCCTCGAAGATAAAGGGAAACGCGGTGAAGTGATCAACGTTTTATCGGAAAATCGCCGCATTGTCGTACAAGGTGTGAACATTCGCACCAAGCATCAGAAGCAGGTACAGACGCAAGCAGGACGTAACATCAATCCAGGCCGGATTCAGTTCGAAGGTCCAATCGATATCTCGAATGTGATGCTGGTCTGTCCGAAGTGCGGCACGCCGACTCGTGTAGCGGTTCAGCGCGACGAAGATGGCGCCCGCCGTGTCTGCAAAAACTGCCAGGCTCTGATCGATTAGCCGCGGAGTAATGAACAATGAATAGAATGCAAGAAAAGTACAACCAAGAAGTTGTCCCTGCTCTGCGCAAGGCGTTTGACTTGAAGAACATTATGGAAGTGCCGCGCATCCAGAAGGTCGTTGTCAATATTGGCATGGGCGAAGCCATGGATAACCCCAAGGCGATGGAAGCTGCCGTCTCTGATCTGACGACTATTACTGGACAGAAGCCGGTCATGACCAAGGCGCGCAAGAGTATCGCCAACTTCAAGCTGCGCGAAGGCCGCTTGATTGGAACTAAGGTCACGTTGCGCGGGGAACGTATGTGGTCTTTCCTGGATCGTTTGATGAATACCGCGTTGCCTCGCGTGCGAGACTTCCGCGGCGTCTCAGGCAATGCCTTTGACGGTCGTGGTAACTACACACTGGGCCTGCGCGATCAGTTGATCTTCCCGGAGATCGAGTACGACAAAATTGACAAACTGCGCGGCATGGAAGTCACGATCGTGACTACTGCCAAAAACGATGACCAGGCACGCATCATGTTGCAGCTGCTGGGTATGCCGTTCAGTAAGAAGGAAGCATAAATTATGGCAAAGAAGGCTATGCAGTATCGTGAAGCTCGCCGCGAACACGTCAGCCAGGTACGCAATCGCTGTACCGTGTGTGGTCGCCCGCGAGGCTATATCCGTCGTTTTGGCTTGTGCCGCATTTGTTTTCGTGAACTGGCGCTCCAGGGCAAGATCCCTGGTGTGGTCAAGTCTTCCTGGTAAGCGGGTGGAGGTAATTGCATGACTGTTATTGATCCGATCGCTGATATGCTGACCCGCATCCGCAATGCTGTGATGGCTGGTCACGCGTTGGTTGCAATGCCGAGTTCGAAGCTCAAAATAGAGATTGCCAAGATCATGAAGGATGAGGGTTTTCTTGAAGGCTTCGAAATTGCGGATAATGAGACTTCTCCGCAGAAGGTGTTGCGCTTAAAAATCAAGTATGTAGGCGAGCGCCGCGAACGCCGCCCGGTCATTTCCGGGATCGAGCGCGTCAGCAAGCCTGGACGACGTATTTACACCAAGAAGCAGGATATCCCCTGGGTGCTTTCGGGTATTGGCGTTGCCATTATCTCCACTCCCAAGGGTGTGATGACCGGTGCTCGCGCCCGACAACTGGGTGTGGGCGGCGAGATCCTCTGCAAAGTTTGGTAGAAGGCAGGAGGTATAAAATGTCTCGCATTGGACGTTTACCAGTGGCTGTCCCGAATGGTGTACAAGTAAATGTACAGGGTTCGGATGTCCACGTAAAAGGACCGAAAGGCGAATTGAAGCGGACCTTTTCCCCGATGATCGATATCGGCATGGAAGATGGTCATGTCGTCGTCAAGCGTAGATCTGATAACGCTGCAGAACGCGCCTTACACGGTACCACCCGCGCTGTCATCGCGAACATGATTCACGGTGTCAGCTCTGGTTTTGAAGTCTTGTTACAAGTAGAAGGCGTGGGGTACCGCGCCGAGCTCAAAGGCAAAGATTTGGCATTATTTGTCGGTTATTCTCATCCTGTGATGATGCAACCGCCCGCCGGGATTTCCTTCGAAGTGGATCAGAAGACCCGCCAAATCAAGGTCTTGGGCTACGATCGTGAAGTTGTGGGGCAGACCGCTGCGGAAGTCCGGCGTGTGCGCCCACCCGAGCCGTATCATGGTAAGGGCATTCGCTATGTTGGCGAGAAGATCCGTCGCAAAGCTGGTAAGGCTGGGAAAGGAGCCAAGTAAGCCATGGCACAATCTCGTTCGATTGCTCGCGGACGCCGTCACTCGCGCGTACGCAAAAATTTACAGGGAACTTCCGATCGTCCGCGCTTGAACGTGTTCCGGAGTCTCTCCGGGATCTATGTTCAGGTGATTGACGA
>DATHUN010000256.1:0-2538 GCA_035462205.1 Anaerolineales bacterium | reverse complement strand
TATACCCGCGGCGACGTTGAGTATTAGAGAGGAGCATCCCAATGGCAATTACAAAAACGGAAAAGCCCATTTCCACAACGATTACTACATCAGCGGTACGGCCGATTAACTGGAAAGATGTGCTCGGCAAGCTGATCGTGTACATCCTGCTCACCGTGGGCGCGATCGTGTTTATTGCCCCCTGGGCATGGATGGTCTCTGCCTCTTTCCAGCCGATCGGCAAAATTTTTGACTGGCCGCCAAACTGGATTCCAGAGACATTTACCTTAAACAACTATGTTCGCTTTCTGAAAGCCGAGGGATTTTTCCGCTGGGTCTTGAACAGCGGTTTCTTAGCACTTGTCGTATTGATAGTGCAAATGTTTTTCAATTCGCTGGCTGCTTATACCTTTGCAAAACGCAAATTCCCCGGCCGGGACGGATTGTTCCTCCTGATGCTCGGAACCCTGATGATTCCCGGACAGCTCTTCCTCATCCCGAACTACCTGATTCTGTTGCGTTCGCCTCTCTTTGGCGGCAACAATATTTTGGGCCAGGGCGGTCACGGTATGCTGGACTCGTTCTGGGGCATCATCATTCCCTATTCGTTCAGCGTGTGGAGCGTGTTCTTCATGCGCCAATACATCAAGGGGATTCCGGATGATTTGATCGATGCAGCGCGCATGGATGGCGCCAATGAGTTCACGATCTACTGGAAGGTGATCATGCCGCTTTGCGGTCCCGTGCTGGCGGCGCAGGCGATCTTTACCTTCACATTTGTCTGGAATGACTTCTTCTGGCCTCTGATTGTGATCAGCGATCCCAAACTGCGTACACTGCAACTGGGCCTGGCGCTGTTCGTCATCAAGAACCGTACCGTCTGGGATATTGTCTTTGCCGGCTCGGTCATCTCGACCCTGCCGGTGCTACTGGTCTTCCTGTTCTTCCAGAAATATTTCATCCGCGGTATTGCTCTGACCGGAATGAAGTAAGCAATCCTGCAACTCTGTAGATTCTGCATTACCCAACCAGGTGAGTAACCATGGAAAACTCGTTGAACCGTCGAGGTTTTTTACGCTTGTGTGCGGTTACGGCAGGCGGCGTTGTTGTTGCCGCTTGCCAGCAGTCACTACAAGATATCGCAACCGTGACGCAAGCAGTTGCTTTGGGGACACCTGTTCCCCTTACGAAGCTTAACCTAACCGGCGCAGATCAAGATGTATGGATGTGGATCAAACCCGTAGAGGGAGTGGTGTCAGGGGAGTGCTCAAGACTTGCTGTTGAAATCAACGGAAGCCAGTTGGATACGCAGTCCGACGGAAAAACATTTAGAGCACAAGTGAAGCTTTCTCCGGGCGCAAACAAAGTCAGTGCAACTTGCATGCAGCCGGATGGAGTACAGATAAGGTCAAACATGCTGAACTATACTGAACGTCTGCGACAAGTCCCTACCGCAGTGATTGATAGCGCATTAGATGGGGAAATGATCGTCTTGGATGGCAGCAAAAGCCAGCCAGCCGTAAACGATCAGAGCAAAATTGTTGATTACCTCTGGTCGGCGCGCGAGGGAAATCCGGATGTGCTATCCGTGGACGATGCACCGCTGACCGACGAAGTGCGCGCACAGACGCTCCGCCTTATACCACCCACGTCGGACGGAGAGTATTACCTGCAGCTAAAGGTCAAAGATGATGTCGGTCGGGAAGATCGAGCTCAAATCTATTTTGTCGTCGAGCAAGGTAAGGCGCGCTTCCCGGATTATGACCATGAAAATCCGGCCTGGGTGGAAACAGCAATCGTCTATGGGATCATCCCCACTAAGTTTGGGCATCCTGCGTTCAAGGCGATTACCGAACGCTTGGATTATCTTGCCGACCTTGGTATCAACGCCATCTGGCTGGCGCCAGTCAACGTCTCGCCTCCTGGAGATTACGGCTACGCCGTGGTTGATTATTTCGAGCTGAATCACGGCTACGGTACCAAGGAAGATTTCCACCGTCTTGTGCAAGAAGCTCACGGGCGCGGCATTCGAGTTCTGATGGACTTTGTCCCCAACCATACCTCGGCGCAGCATCCCTATTTCTTATCCGCGCAAGCCGGTGGTCCAGACTCTCCTTATTGGAATTTTTATGATCGCGATGAGAATGGGCAGCCCACGCACTACTTCGATTGGACGCATCTTCCCAACCTGAATTATGCGAACCAGGAAGTTCGCAACATGATGATCGAAGCATTCGCTTACTGGGTGCGCGAGTTCGATGTAGATGGCTTCCGTGTGGATGCCTGTTGGGGCGTCAAGCAGCGCCGTCCCGACTTCTGGCCCCAGTGGCGTAAGGAACTGAAACGCATCAAGCCGGACCTGATGCTGCTCGCCGAAGCAAGCGCGCGCGACCCTTATTATTTTGATAACGGATTTGACGTCGCCTATGATTGGACCGATCAGCTCGGTCATTGGGCCTGGCAGATCATCTGGGACACCTATAAATTACGCACCTTGAGCTATAACCTGACCGACGCGTTGACCAATGGGCACGAGGGGTTCCATCCGGACACGCTGAT
>DATHUN010000255.1:0-8709 GCA_035462205.1 Anaerolineales bacterium | reverse complement strand
TGCCATCTATGAAGGGGACGATGGCACATTCTGGGTGGCTACGGGCGGGTTCAGTTTACATGGTGGCGGGCTCGATCAATTCGATCCGACGACGGGCAAGGCAAAACATTTCACGAACGATGCGAATAATCCGCACAGCATCAGCGGCAATGACTTGATGTCTTTGTGGGGTGATTCCAGCGGCATGCTGTGGATCGGCACATGGGCAAACGGCTTGGACCGCATGGATCTTTCGAAGCCGGGAATCTTCACACATTATGAAAACGATCCGTTCTTTGTAGACAGCCTGAGCGGAAACGAAGTTTGGGCGTTGTTCAAAGACCGCTCCGGAATTCTTTGGGTGGGTACATCGCACAGCGGCATCAACAAGCTCGCCGCCAACAGTGGACAGTTCAGCCTGTATCGAAATCATCCCAGTGACCCGACAACTCTCGGCATCAATGCCACCGGCGCGTTTGCAGAAGATCGTCGTGGCAATGTCTGGGTCGCCACTTGGGGCGCGGGACTTGATCGCTTTAACCCGAGCACGGGACAGTTCACGCACTTTCGTCACGATCCCGAAAATTCGAACAGCCTCTCTGATGACCTGTTTATGGATGTGTACGTGGACCAGTTCGGGATGGTTTGGGCAGGCACACTGGGCAAAGGCTTGAATCGTCTCGACCCGGCGATCAATAAAGTGACCCACTTTTTGCATGACCCGGCAGATCCGTCCAGCATCGCGGATGACAACATCGCTGCGATCATCTCCGATCGACATGGCGGACTGTGGATCGGCACGTTCGGCGGCTTATCGCACTATGAACCGAACACGGGCAAATTTACCAATTACAGCAACAACCCCGATCATCCATCTTCCATCAGCCAGAACATGGTAGTGAGTTTATATATCGACTCGAAAAATATCCTTTGGATCGGCACATGGGGCGGTGGCGTCAATCAACTGGATTTGAACGACCCGAATCATGCCAACCCGAAGCTTGCCAGCTTTACCAGTTATCGCCACATCCCCGACGAGCCATCCAGCCTGAGCGAAGATTCGGTCTGGACGATTCATGAAACCGCGGATGGAATTCTCTGGCTGGGCACGCAGATGGGACTCAACCGCTTCGACCCGGTCACGAACACCTTCAAGCATTACACAGAAAAACAGGGGCTGCCCAATAACACTGTCTTAGGCATCCTGGAAGATGACCGCGGCAATCTATGGCTGACGACAAATCATGGCCTGGCGCAATTCAATCCGCGCACCGAGAAGATCGGGCTCTACGATTCTTCCGACGGCTTGCAGAGCAATGAATTTAACTCAAACGCGTATTATCGCGCCAGCGATGGGACCATGTATATCGGCGGTGTCAATGGCTTCAACATGTTCAAACCTGAAGAGGTTCAACCAAACCCAATCCCGCCTCCCGTAGTTGTCACCGGTTTCGAAGTATTCAATCAATCGCTGCCCGTGGACCTCTCGGGGCGGGCACCGATCCGCCTTAGCTACAAACAGGATTTCATTTCTTTCGAATTCGCCGCGTTCGATTTTCAGGCGCCGCAAAAAAATCAGTATGCCTATATGCTGGAAGGCTTTGACCAAGGTTGGATCAAGGCAGGCAACCGTCGCTATGCAACCTATACCAATCTGCCGGGCGGAAACTATACTTTCCGCCTCAAGGCATCCAACAGTGATGGGACCTGGAACGAGACGGGCGCAGCGATTCCGGTCGTTATCACACCGCCTGTCTGGCAGACGTGGTGGTTCAATGGATTCTTGATCGCCGTGCTAGGAGCGCTCATCGCCGGTGGGTTCCGTTTGCGGTTCAACTCGATCCGCGAGCAGAACGTCCGCCTCGAAACGGAAGTATCTGAGCGCACCTCGCAACTACGTGAGACCAACAAGCTGCTCGAAAAGGAAGTGGAGCAGCGCAAGCGCGCTGAAGCCGAGCTCGAACAGCGCGCCGCCCAGGAGTTACAAGAATCGGAGGAGCGATTCCGGGCGATGTTTGAACACTCGGCGGTGGGCATTGGCATCATGGGACTGGACCGCCGAATTATCGATGCCAACCCGGCGATTTGCCGCATTTATGGACGAACGCGCGAAGAGATGATCGGCATGAGCGCGGCAGAGGTGACCTTTCCAGAGGACAATCCGGAGGCAACCCGCTTATTTAACGAATTGATAAACGGTCAGCGCGATTCCTACGAGCTTGACCGCCGTTATATTCGCAAGAATGGAGCGGTATTTTGGACGCATGTAACAATGTCATCCGTACGCGACTTGGATGGCAACCCGATGTACCTGGTCGGTATGATTATGGATATCGATCAGCAAAAACACGCCGCGCAGGAACTCCGCCGATCCCAGGCACAATTCCAGGCCATGTTCGATAACCTTGCAGTGGGTGTCGCAGTCATGACGCTCGGACGACGTCCGATCGCCTTCAACAGCGCCACCGAACGGATTATCGGTTATAACGCCGAGGAAATGCGTACTATCGATCCACGCCAGTTGGCTGTCCCGGAAGATCGTGAAATGGATACGCAAATCTTCCAGGAATTAATCGAAGGCAAACGCGAGTCCTATGTGATGGAACGGCGTTACCATCACAAAAGCGGACGGACATTCTGGGCCCGTATTAATTATTCACTCGTCCGAGATATGGACGGCCGGCCCGATTATCTGATCGGCATCATCGAGGATATTGACGACCAAAAGCGAGCCGCGGAGCGCCTTGCCATCCAGGAAGCGGATTATTTGATGACGCTGCAGCAGCGAGTCCACGAACGGACGCACGAACTGGAGGAAGCCAACCAGCGATTGCAAAAGGAATTCGAGCATCGCACCAAGATCGAAAAGGAACTGGCCGCCAAAGCCGCGGACGAGGCCGTCACGGCCGACCGCACCCGCCTGGCTCGCGACCTGCATGATGCTGTTACACAAACATTATTCTCTGCCAGTCTGACGGCGGAAGTGCTGCCCGAGCTCTGGGAGATGGATGTGGACGAGGCAAGGCGCTCCACAGAGGAATTGCGGCAATTGACCCGCGGCGCCCTGGCCGAGATGCGCACCCTCCTGCTCGAGCTGCGGCCCGCCACACTGACCCAAACCCGCCTAAGCGATCTCATCAAACAGTTGTGCGAAGCGTTTATCGGACGCTCCCGCTTGCCAATTAAATTGAACATACAAGGCGACTGTTCGCTTCCGCCCGAAGTGCAGGTGGCAGTCTATCGTATTGCACAGGAGAGCTTGAACAACGTCTTCAAATATGCACGCGCCACGCAGGTGGATGTCAGCTTGTACACCTCGGAAACCTCAGTACACTTTGTGACTTGCGATAACGGCGTCGGCTTCGACCTGTCTACAAGCAAGCCGACTAGTCTCGGCATGCGCATTATGCGCGAGCGCGCAGAAGCGATTGGGGCGGACTTCCATATCGACAGCCAGCCCGGCTCCGGGACCTGTGTGGAGGTGACATGGAATCAAAACCCGAATATGAAATTGAGAGTTTTATAAGGAGCAAGCCTTATGACAATTAGAATATTGCTCGTGGATGACCACGCCGTGGTACGGAGCGGCCTGTCGAAATTTCTGATGGTGAACAAAGACCTCAAATTGGTCGGTGAGGCCTCCGATGGTGCGGAAGCAGTGCAAATGGTTTCGCTTCACAAACCCGATATCGTCCTGATGGACTTGATGATGCCCGGCACCGATGGAATCGCGGCGACACGTGAGATTCATCAGAAATATCCGGTCGTCAAAGTCATCGCGCTGACCAGCTTTGCCGAACAGCACATGATCCAGGGTGCGTTACAAGCTGGTGCGGTGGGTTATCTGCAAAAGAATGTGACGGCCGCAGAACTGGGGAACGCCATCCGTTCGGCGTGCGCGGGGAACATGATCCTTTCGCCCGAAGCAACGCAGGTGCTGGCGCAATCGGTGGCCCAGCCGCAGATCCCCGGCGAACAACTCACCGAGCGCGAGCGTGAAGTGCTCAAGTGCATGGTGGACGGATTGAATAACAATGCCATCGCCGAAAAGCTTGTCGTAAGTCTCGGAACGGTGAAATTCCATATCTCAAACATCTTCCACAAACTTGGCATCACCAGCCGCGTGGAGGCTGTAAAGGCCGCGATCGAACAAAAGTTGGTGTAACCTTACCTGTCCATTCGGACAGGCAAATACTCCACCACAGTCCGATGCCCTTGAGCCTCGCTTGTCATATAGTACAGGCGAGGCTCAAATGATTCGTATCCTGATCGCCGATCCTGATGCTGCGACCCGCAAAGCTCTTGCTCTCCTGCTCCGACGAAAACTCCGCGAGGGGGAAATTATCGAAGTGGATGGCGTTGAGACTCTCATCCGCACCCTGGCGGATAGCGCGCCCGATCTGCTTCTCCTCGATTGGAGACTCTATGGCTCGCCCGCCCCGGAAACCTGTCGCTTGCTGCAACGCGCCTATCCCTATCTGAAGATCATTCTGCTCAGTGTGAATGCGCAGGATGCCAGCGCGGCGAAGGCAGCGGGCGCCTCCTTTATTTACAAGGGTGCCTCGCCCGATGAATTGATTGCAACCCTGACTCCTCTTTTGCGTAAAGAGAATGAGGGTGTTGAAGGCCGGTGAAAAACCCGAACTTTTTCCCGGACATCGAAAGGAGAATAACCATGCAAACAAATCGTTCGAATGTTGGAGCACTGATCGGAGGCGCGCTTCTGATCGGCTTCGGCTTGCTTTCACTGGTGGAGCGTGTCTTCACCAACGTGGACTGGGGTGCGCTCTGGCCCTTCTTCATCATCGGATTTGGGGGCTTATTTTTTATCGCCATGTTCACCACAGGCAAGAATGGCGCGCCACTGGCAGTCCCCGGCACCATTGTGGGTGGCATCGGACTGGTGTTGCTCTTCCAGACCCTATCTAATCATTGGGAATCCATGTCCTACTTCTGGACGTTGATCATTTTGTTCGTTGGCCTGGGCATCTACATTATGGGCTGGTACGGCGAAGAACCCGGCCAGAGAAGTGCCGGGCTGCGCCTGATGAAGATTGGCTTTATCCTCTTCGTCATCTTTGGCACATTCTTCGAGATGATCTTTTCCTCGTTCAACAACATGGTCTTCCCGGTCCTACTGATCCTGGTAGGCGCGTATCTCGTGCTGACGCGCTCGGGGTTGTTCAAGCGACACAGCGATACGCTGGAACAGCCGTTGCCGCCCGTTGATCACCCTCTACCGCCGACAAGCTGAGTTCGTTACAACGAATTGCATTCTTACTCAGGAGATTGCTTACCCCGGCAACACTTGTACCTGCGATAAGTGCAGGCGGGGCAATGACATTATTGACATAGAAAGAAGGAAATCATGGAACAAAGAAGATCTCTATTCGGTCCTCTATTACTGATCGCTGCAGGAGTGATGTGGCTGCTAATGAAATCTGGCAATGTGCCCACCTCCAACCTGTGGGCACTGGCTCATATCTGGCCGTTCCTGCTCATCGCCGCCGGCCTGGGGCTAATTTTGCGACCCTACTGGTCCTACACATCCATTGCCCTGGATATCCTCATCATCGGCGGTGCTGTGCTTGCCATCCTTTACGCACCGCGCATGGGGTGGGATAATCCTCCCCTAGGCTTTAGCTTCAATGAGAATCAGCTCTATGTCGGTCCGACAGAAAGAGGTTCCGGTACGATGAAAACTGAAACACGTGAAGTTAGTGATTTTCGAGCGGTCGAGATCAGTTATCCTGCCGAGGTAGTAATTTCTCAGGGCACAAGTGAGTCACTCAAGATCGAAGCGGAAGATAACCTTCTGCCCGGTCTGCAGACCCGCGTCCGCAACAATACGCTTGAGATTTTTTACAAGTCCGATCACGAAGCCGTACGGCCCACGAAGCCGGTGAAGATTACGATCGTAGTCAAAGATTTGAATCAGGTGGACTTTGAGAGTGCCGGGAAGCTTGCGATTCAAGGCCTCGACACGAATGCCTTGAATATCTCAGTAAGTGGCGCCGGCGATCTGAAGGTGAATGATATTACAACAAAGGACCTTTCCGTAAGCCTGAGCGGTGCTGGCAGCATGGCTGCGACAGGAACTGCTGATAATCTGGACATGAATATCAGCGGGTTTGGCAGTTTCAATGGCAAGGATCTCCAGAACAAAAGCGCCAGCGTTCATATGAGCGGTGCCGGCAGTGCCACCGTCCGTGTGGCAGAGAGATTGGATGCTGATATCTCCGGTGCGGGCTCGATCAATTACTACGGCTCCCCCGATGTGACCAAGCAGGTCAGCGGTGTTGGCGGTGTGACGCGCTCAGGCGACTAACGAATTCCTGTCCACCCGGATAGTGAAAACTCCCCCACTGGTCGGGGGAGTTTTTGTTCGTAAAGGGATAAGATTACATTGGCGCCAGAAAGTGCCAGGAGAAGAATTATGTTTGCTTTACTCCTCATCCTTATTATTTTTGTGCCGGTCGCTCTGCTGCCCAGTGCGCTCAATACCTTTTTCTCTTCGTCTGAACTGTATGAAATGGGTATACTCATGGAAGACACAGGGAGTCAAAATGTACTTGCAGAGCCGGACGTACCGTGCCGCTATTTGAGCGTATGCATCTGACAGCGCAAAGGAAATAAAATATGCCAACCCCAGCAATTGAAATCTCTTCCCTCTCGCGGCGCTTCGGCGAAACGAACGCCGTCGACTGCTTAACGCTAAGCGTTCGAGCCGGAGAAATCTTTGGCTTCCTCGGTCATAACGGCGCAGGCAAAACTACCACAGTCCGCCTATTGAATGGAGTAATCGAGCCCACCTCGGGCAGGTCGCGTGTGCTTGGGCTGGATCCGCAGGTCGAAGGTCCGGCGTTGCGCGCTCGAACTGGCGTCCTCACGGAAACTCCCTCACTCGACGAACGTCTCACGGCACGCGATAGTCTCTCCATCTATGCAGATTTGTTCAATGTTCCGCTTGGCGAAGTCGCAACGCGTGTCAATTATCTGCTCTCCGAATTCGATCTGGCAGATCGCGCCGATGAGAAAGTCGGCGGCTACAGCAAGGGCATGAAGCAGCGACTAGCGCTGGCACGTGCACTGCTCCACAGACCGGAGGTACTGTTTCTAGATGAACCGACGGCGGCACTGGATCCCGTCGCAGCACGCAATGTCCACGACCTGGTGGAAAATCTGGCACGACGCGAAGGCTGCACCGTGTTTCTTTGTACCCACAACCTTGTGGAAGCACAAAAGATGTGTGACCGGGTGGCAGTGATGCAACATGGCCGTTTAGTGGCATTGGGAACACCTGCAGAGCTAACCCGCCAATACGTGAAACGCCTCGATGTGGACCTGGAGGTTGATCCCGCGCAAATGGATCTGGCGGTACAAACCCTGCAGGCGGTTCCGCAGCTCGTCATCAGCCCGGTCAAACAGGAAAAGGATCTCCTGACGATGACTCTTGCAGGACGAGAAGCCATCCCTGACTTGTTATCCATCCTCCTGGAAAAGCGACTGCGCGTCTACCGCCTGGCCCCGCAGGAAGCCAATCTCGAGGAAGTGTATTTCGCTCTCAATGGAGGCACGCAATGAACACCCGTGCAATTTTTGCCATCGTCCGCAAGGACCTGAAAGTGGCGGTCCAAAATAAAGGCGTGATTTTGCCGATCATCATTTTGCCGCTGATTCTATTTATCGCATTTCCTTGGTTCATGGCGTATGCCCCGTCGCTGGCAGAGAACATCAGCACATCCAATAATATGGACGAGCTCCTGAAGCGCATGCCTCCGGCTTTGCTGAATGAATTGAGCAGATATACAGAGGAACAGCAATTGGTTGTATTCTCGCTCGTCTATATGCTGGCACCCATGTTTTTGATTATGCCGATCATGGTCTCTTCGGTCCTCGCCGCCGACAGCTTTGCCGGAGAAAAGGAGCGCAAAACGCTCGAAGCGCTTCTTTATACGCCCACCACGGACCGTGAGCTCTTCACCGCTAAATTGTTGGGTGCCTGGCTGACAGCAATCGCCGTAACAATTGTGAGCTTTGTCGTGTATGGTGTCATGGCAAATGCCGCAGGCTGGCATAGCATTGGACATCTGTTCTTTCCCACCTGGATGTGGGTCGCGCTGGTACTCTGGGTGACGCCTGCTGTTGCAGGATTGGGACTGGTGGTCATGGTCTTCGTATCAGTCCGCGCCCAGGGATTTCAAGATGCCTATCAAACGGGCGGGCTGGTTGTGCTGCCGGTCGTGGCGCTGATGATCGGACAGATCTCCGGCGTGATGTACTTCAGTCTGGGTGTTGTCTTAGTCGTGGGATTAGTGATCTGGCTGATCGACGTCGTGCTCATATGGCTCGCCAGCAAAAGCTTCCGTCGCAGTGAGTTAATGTCCAGATTATAAGAAACCTCAGTCCTTGATAACTGCATACACGTGATCGGGATGGTCGTAGCCTTCTAACGTCACATCTGATTCATAATGCATACCGATCTTCTCTGCTACACGGATGGATGACACATTCTCGGGATCAATCAGGGCGATCAATCGTTTAATGTTCAAGGCGTGAAAAGCAAAATCGCGAACGGCACGTGCAGCTTGGGTGGCATACCCTTGTCCCCAGGCTGCACGTTTCAGTCGATAGCCAAGCTCGATTTCTTCCTGCCCATTGACATCCGGAAAATGGAACAAGCCGCAGTAGCCGATCAGACCACTGCTGCTTCGCTCGATAACTGCATAG
>DATHUN010000254.1:0-4532 GCA_035462205.1 Anaerolineales bacterium | reverse complement strand
CAAGCGATTGACAATCGAAGATCGGCACCTACGCTGGCTGGTTGCGCTGTGGATGTTCCTGTTCCTGTTTACGGGACCCATCTATTTTCATCTGGCGGTTCCGGTAATCCTTGTCCTCTGGGGATTTTCCGCTCAAAATAGATCCCGGACCTGGGCCGCAGTACTCTTGGCTTCTCTCTGGGCAGGATGGAGTCGCGTCAACTGGTATCCAGTGCCGGCGATGATTGCGGCGGTTCTATATTTTCTCGAGGTACCTGTTGCTGGGAAAAAGATATGGCAATACTTGCTCAAGCCATTTCTCTGGTTTATTGTTGGGACAGTTACCGCGTTCCTTTTTCAAAGAGTTTATATCGCTCTTTCTGGCATTCCGGATAGCGGATCATTCTATACCAGCCTCTCTTCGGACTTGCTGTGGTACCGTTTATGGCCCAATGCATCTTACTTTTTAGGCTTAATTCCTGCCGCGTTATTAATTTCTATACCGATCTGGATTGTGATCTACCTGGTGCTACGTGCAGATAGAAAAGAAAGCTGGCAACCCATCCGCTTGATTCTGATTTTTGTGACGTTATTTGTTTTGTTCCTTGGCGGGCTTCTTGTCAGCCTTAAGATCGGTGGCGGCGTGGATTTGCATAACTTTGATGCTTACCTTGTCCTCCTGTTGATTGTTTTCTCCTATATTGTCTTTGCACGTTATCGTTTGGAAAACGGGCAACTTTCCCGGTCCGTTACTTTGCCATGGTTTTTAGTGCTTGCTCTGCTACTCGTGCCAGCCTGGTCCTACCTGCGCTTCAACCTCAGTTTCCAAGCCTATGATCAAACGAGAACACAATCCGTGTTGCAGAGTCTTCAAAATCATGTAAACGATGCGGATGCAAAGAATGGGGAAATACTCTTTATTACCCAGCGCCATTTGATTTCTATGCACATGCTGAATGGTGTAACGCTTATCCCTGAATATGAACGTGAAGATTTAATGGAAATGGCGATGGGAAACAACGCTGCATACCTTGACAGGTTTAAGGAGGATATGCGAAATCAGCGCTTTGCTTTAATCGTGGTGGATCCGTTGAATTTCAATCTCATGACCCGCAATCGGAGCTTTGCCGATGAGAACAATGTCTGGGTACGGCGGGTGGCGAAGCAAATCCTCTGCAATTATCGCCAGGAGGCGGTATTTTCAGCGGATGAGATCGCGCTATATGTGCCCCAAGAGGGGGAACGGACGTGTCCGGAGAAGTGATTCTCTCCTAATATCATCCTGAGCCCTTCCAGGATGAACTCCGAGATGGATCTCTGTACTTGCTGCTGCGAATAAGAGACCCTTCGGTCGCAGCGAACGCTCCCTCAGGGTGACATTGGGTTTTAAACGAACTTGATCCGCCGCGCCGCAAATGCGACCATGCGGAATAGCAGCAAACCGTGCTTCCAGCGGGAAATGTTGGTTGTGCCATAGGTCCGTTCACGGTAGCGGATAGGCAAGTCGATAATTTTCAAGTTTAGTTTTGCCGCACCAAAGATCAGGTCAAAGTCGCCGAACGGGTCGAAATCGCCAAAGTAGGAACGGTTAGCGGCGATCAGCTCATAATCTTTTTTCCAAAGTACCTTGGTGCCGCATAACGTATCTTTGATAGGTTGCCCTAATAGCCAAGAGAATGCCATGCTGAAAAACTTGTTGCCGAAGAAGTTTAGCGTTTGCATAGCTTCCCTTTCCATCGGATAAACTAGACGCACGCCGTTGATGAATTCGCCCTTCCCGGAGACCAGCGCTGCATAGAAACGGGGCAAATCTTCAGGCGGGACAGTCATATCCGCGTCAAGAATCATCAGTACATCGCCGCGCGCTTTTTCGAAACCAAGTCGTACCGCATCCGCTTTGCCGATGCCAGTTTGACGGAACAACTGACTGGGTGTGGAGGGATGCGCACTCATTTCTCGCTCGATCGCCTCGTATGTATCATCCTTGGAATGGCCTTCTACGAAAACAATTTCTGTCTCGCGTCCCATTTGTGGAGTGCGCTCGAACAGTGACTTGATATTGCCCGACTCGTTGCGTGCGGCGATGATCACAGAGACTTGTGGTTCCCGTGAGGGCGTCGCAGCTGGACGCGCAACGACAAAATTCGATAACGCCAAATGATTGAAGGGCCACAAACGAACAAGAAAGCGGTTGGCAAATCCACCGAGTGGAAACGGCCACAGGACTTCCTGCGAGGAGCGGATGGTCTCAAAGCCAGCCAGCACAAGCAACGCATTGATGTCATCACGCGTCAGCCAATTCTGGTAAAGATTGGATGTTGCAAGATTCAACGCTCGTGCAACCCCAAGCGGTGTCTGCCACAATCGACTATAAAAGTTGAGCAGAATACGTGTGCGCGCATGGCAGAGCGGTTTGATCTGCTCGAAGACCCGCTGCACATCCCACAGGTCATTGACCAGGTCCGATAGAACGATTACATCAAATGCTTCGTTGATCTGTGCGAGATCGTGGACATCGATGTGGATAAATTCCAGCTGGGGATATTTCTGTCGGGCGCGCTGGATCATCTCTTCGGAGAAATCCACGCCAACACCGCGGGAGGGTTGTAATGCGGCTAATAACCTCCCATCACCGCAGCCAAGCTCAAGGACTTTTTGGTTGGGCGTCACGTGAAAACGATAGAGTTCTTTCAGACGATTGTGGTACCACGTCCCCAGCCCCTTCCATTTGTCGCGCTTGCAAGCGATTGCATTCCAGTGAGTCATGCGGGTCTGCTGATAAGCCTGGCCCGCCGTATCGAAGATAGGGTGTAATGTCGTCATCGCCCCGATTGTACAATAAAAATCCCCTCGCCAAATTTGCGAGGGGATCGAATGATTTGCCGCTCTTATTTTTCCGTTGAAGGTGCCGTAGGAGTGGATGACGGCGCGCGCCGCGCCTGTTCCTCCTCTACTGTACGTATGCCGTTGCGGACTTGATTGAGATTCCGTTCGAGTTCTGCCTCGAGCTGATGGAGGCTTTCCATTACGTAATCATCCGCGTCTGCACGGATGTTTTCTCCTTCGGCGCGTGCTTGGGCAAGGATCTGTTCTGCACGGCGTTGCGCTTCGGCGGCAACCATGTCCTTGGCGACGAGTTGGTCGGCTTTTTGGCGGGCAATCTCAATCGTGCGGTTCGCCTCTTCCTGCGCCTGCGCCAGCACCCGGTCCCGTTGACCGAGCAGCTGCTGTGCCTTTTTCACTTCCTCGGGGATGGCAATCCGCATCTGATCGATGATATCGAGCATGCGGTCTTCATCCACCATCACATTGCGCGTGAGGGGAATGGTCTTGCTTTGGTTGAACAGCTCTTCCAGACGGTCAATTAGTTGCAGAATATCCATACTCGCCTCCGGTGAACGGCTGATTCCTATTCTATCTTATTTTTAATCACGCAACGCATTCGGTGGAGAATGCCCATCCCCTAAATTGCTTACTTTTGCCTTGAGCGCTCTTTCGACATATACTGGCACCATGCTCGATACATCGCCATGCAGCGACGCAATTTCTCGAACGGTACTCGAGGAAAGGAACGTGTGTTGTTCGGCAGTGATAAAGGCAACGGTTTCAATGTCACTGGCGAGTCGCTGGTTTGCCAGGCCCATACGGAATTCAAATTCAAAGTCCGAAAATACGCGTAGACCGCGCACGATGACCTGCGCCTCGATCTGGCGGGCGAACTCAATGGTCAAGCCGCTGTAGCCTGTCACTTTGATCTTGGGATTGTCCTTGAATGCCTCATTGACCAATTCCATGCGTTCTTCGGGAGAGAACATCAGAGACTTGAGCGGCTTGTCGTATACCGCCATGACCACCTCATCGAACAGGCGCGAGGCGCGTTCGGCAATGTCTATGTGTCCATAGTGAATGGGATCGAATGTCCCCGGGAATAATGCTCTGACCATTTTGTTTTGTCTCATAGTTCCGTAGATTTTATATAGAGACCCTAAAGGTCCTAATTAACTTACATCGCCTTTTCCATCACCCCAAAACCGTTCGAACGCTTCGGAAAGCAGAGCGTCCTCCGGTTTGGAGAGATCCGGATCTTGCTCGAACAGTTTCTGTGCTTCACCACGTGCCTTCTCGATCAACTTCACATCCGTGATGCTTGCCATCCGTAATCCACTGGCGTAACCAGATTGACGCGTGCCAAGGAATTCCCCTGGCCCGCGCAGCTGCAGATCTTTTTCTGCCAGGAAAAAGCCATCGTTGGATTCTGCCATGGCCTGCAGACGTTCGTTCTCGGTCGCATCTTCATGCGTGGGAATCAACAGACAATAGGATTGCGCCGAGCCGCGACCGACGCGTCCGCGCAGCTGATGGAGTTGCGCTAACCCAAATCGATCCGCGCCTTCGATGATCATGACCGTCGCGTTCGGTACGTCCACGCCGACCTCGATGACCGTGGTCGCGACCAGCACGTCCAGGTCGCCGGCGGCGAAGGAGCGCATCACCGCGTCCTTCTCGTCGGCCGGCAAGCGGCCGTGCAGGATGCCGATCCGCAGGCCGTGCAG
>DATHUN010000253.1:0-6326 GCA_035462205.1 Anaerolineales bacterium | reverse complement strand
TAAAAAACAATGAGATGATATATTTTGAGGAAATGATCATCCATTTCATTTTTGACTACTTTCATCTACAAAACGAACATCGATAAATTGCCCAGAGACTTTAGCGTGGCATTCTCTAGTTTCTGTGGGTACACAGTTTTGAATTGCCCACATGCGCGCCACGGTGTCTCTCAAGGTAACTTTTCCAGCATGATGACACACGTGCGTCTATTTAGCGTTTATTTTGATAAGAGTTCTGGGATAAAGAGTGCTGTATCCGCCCGGCGCTAAGCGATTAACAAGCCGCTCCTCCGACCTATCAGCGGGAATATAAGATCATAAATTCATCGATAGTTGAAGTGCATAATCAATAATCTGCTCTATCCCCATGATACGACCTTCAGCCGAAGCATTGGCAGATGTGATTTCGTCAGGTTGGCTGCATACAAGCGTGACAAAATAATTGATTTCTGGTCTGCCGAATGCACACGCCTGTGACTCCCAATCCCCTCGAGCAAAAGTTCAACTGCACCAACAGCCGTGCCGATTGGAAATCTTGGGTTGCCATTTGGAATTCAGATTGATCAGGAGGCACTTATTCCTCTAACGCCAGGGCGATAGCCTGTTCGGGTGACATCGCGTGGCCCTGCGACCATACGGAGGCATAAACTTCCTCCCCAAGTTGCGTACGCGCCTGGGTAATAGATTCGGCATAATCTCTCTGATAGGCCAGGGGGAGTGGCTCGTTGATCGCTTCGCGCCAGGCGGACGCGGCACCCCAAAGACGCGCCGCTCGCTTGGCATCCCCTAGAGCAACGGCAACCAATCCCAGCGCTTCCAGCGTGAATGGTGGGCCGATCTTATTTCCTGAACTCTGATAAAGGGACAAGGATTCTTTAAACATTCCTGTTGCACGCTTGTAATCAGCGCGCAGACGCGTCACATCCGCCAAACCGCCAAGAGACCAAGCCATGAGGTAGTGATCCCCTAACTCCTGGGTGAGGCGCAAACTCTCTTCCCAGCTTGTGGCAGCGCGCTCAGTATCTCCCATCCTGAACCACGTATCGCCCAACCAGAGGAGTGCGTAGGCGATCCCCCAGCGCTCGCCAGTTGCCCGAAGCAGGCGCAAACTCTCTTCGAGCGACTCGATTGCCTCCTCGTCCTTGCCGCCCCAGTGAAGGCTTGCGCCCAGGTCAGCAAGCACTAAGCCTGCACCTCGGGTGTCGCCAATTTCTCGGTATAACTTAACGCTTGATTCTGCAAAGGCTCTGGCTAGAATGTAATCGCCTGTACCTGTTGATAGAATGGAGGATGCGCGCAGCGCTTTCGCTCGCGCCTTTCCCTGGTTGCCGATGCCAGATGCAAGGATTTTCTCCAGCCATAAATTGCCTTCGCTTAAATGACCCTTACTGTGCCAGAACCATGCCAGCGCCCCTGCCATTTTCAGTCCCTCTTCGATTTGATTGCTTTCAAGCGACCATGCCAACGCGACCCGCAAGTTATCATGGTCCAACTCCAATCGATTCTTCCAATCCTCTTGCCCGGCGCCAAATAAGTACGGCTCCGTTTCCTCCGCGAGGCGCAGGTAGTAATTAAGATGACGATCTTGAACCAAGTTCGATTCTCCGGTCTCATTCAGTTTATCTCTGGCATACTGGCGGATTGGCTCAAGAAACCGGTAACGCGGTTGATCCTGCTGTTCGACGAGCAGCAGTGATTTGTCCACGAGGCGTGAAAGCGCATCGAGAATCGATTGATTGGAATCCAGGAGCGCCACTGATTCAAGCGCGTCCAATGTAAAACCACCAGCAAAGACCGAAAGCTGTCGTAACAGTTCCTTTTCCGTTTCTGTGAGCAACTCATAGCTCCAATCCAGAGTCGCGCGTAATGTTTGCTGTCGTGAGGGTGCGATTCGACTACCACTGGTTAACAATGCGAAACGGTCATCGAGCCGTGCAGCGATTTGCACTGGTGATAACGTCTTGACGCGCGCCGCAATCAGTTCGATGGCTAATGGCAATCCATCGAGTTGTGCGCAGATGGATGCGACGGCCCGGATGTTTTCGGCGTTCAGTGCGAAATCGGAACGAGCGGCGCGGGCACGCTCGGCAAACAACACCAGAGCTGGAAATTCCGAACTGGTTTCTACGTCAACGATGGAATACTCTTTTGGCATATCCAGTGCAGGTACCGAATAAAGCCATTCTCCGGGAATCCGTAACGCTTCCCGGCTGGTGGTCAGAATTTTTAGGCGAGAGCAGGAGGAAAGGAGGGAGTCGGCAAGCGGAGCTACATCTTCGATCAGGTGCTCACAGTTATCCAACACAAACAGCATTCGTTTGTTCCCGATACCCTCCATGAGATGTTTCTCGCCAGGCAAGTCACTTTTTTCAACATATCCAAGCGCTTGTGCAATGGCTGAAGGTATCAAGGATGGCTGATCCAGCGGAGCCAGTGCGACAAAGAAAACGCCATCGGGGAACTCAGCCAGTGACTTGGTCGCCGACGCGATACTCAGGCGCGTCTTCCCGATTCCCGGCGCGCCGATCAAGGTAACCAGGCGGATACCCGGATTGGTCAAATAGTCCTGGACAGCCGCAATATCCTTATCCCGCCCAATCAAGGATGTAAAGGTTGCCGGTAAATTCGAACGGGGTTGTTGGGGGAGTGCCGGTGTCGAGGCGCGCCATGGGGCTTCTTCGTCCCCCAGGTTGGGAGCAGATCTCCAGTCGCCACGCGCAAACTGTAAAAAGGCTGTTCTTTCAGTTGTGGGAATCTTGAAGATTTCAGCCAGCAGCTCAGCAATTTGTGCGGAGGGACTCCGTTCTTCATCTTCAAGTTTACGAATGGTTGATACGGAACACCCAACGCGGTCCGCTAGAGCTTCGCGAGTGAGATCGAGTGCCTTTCTCCTGAGCCTGAGCCAATAGCCAAAAGAATGTTGTTCCGGCATCAATTTCCCAATCAACAGGTTCGCTTCCGATGATGAATAAGTGACACTTTTTGTGACATTTTTTGCCACCAAACTGGAAGGCCGATTTGCTACAGTATGAACATAGTAGAGACCAGCTCGGGTTTCTGAAAATATTATAACTTGTTGAACCAGAAAGGAGATTGAAATGTTCAAGAATCGTTTTGTCCTTATCCTGTCGGTGCTCTCGATGTTGCTGGTGACCTTGGCTGTATCACAGCCATTCTCAAGGCCGCCCAGACCCGTCGTGGTTCCAGTGATAGGTGAAAGAGAAGGGTCATATATTATGGATTCAGGAACTCGTTCCTACATTGCCTGGGGACAAGCCATGCAAGTGCGTAACGCAATTGATTCAGGGACCCGCTCATACATCGCCTGGGGAGAAGCCCTCGAAAAAGCGAAACTCGATGCGCTTGATTCCGGGACGCGTTCCTATATTGCTTGGGGCGAGGCGCTGCAAGCCGCAGGGAAACTGGGCGAGTCGGGCAGCTGCTCAAACATCACACAGGAAAACATCTTTGCCAGGATACCTAACAACCTTGATTCGGCGACCCGGTCCTACATTGCTTGGGGATTGGCATTACAGGCGAAGAATGATTTTGGAGCGTTGTGTCGCTAGCTGCCCACCGTGGAGAAGAGGTGTCAGGTGGAGACAGACACCCCATCATTCCTTTGCTCATCGGGATATGCCTGAGCTGCTTCCCGAGCAGATATCAACAAACCTGCACTGGTTCAACACCAGTGCAGGCAGCTTTGAAGAAAACTTCATTTGCTCCTACGAAATATACACATTCTAGCTACTGGAAGGTCAAGGCTTATGGTATTCCAGATTTCCCCTTTTGTGGCTATTTAGAGCACTCCACTGGCAGATCTCTTTGTTGCCTGATGAAAAAACATGTCAGCCAATGACAAATTTTTCGCCGAAACTAGCCGGGCCGTCAGCTCGATCGAGTATTGCGGTTGTCTACATTGTGAAGGCGATATTAGGACTCGCTTGCCGGTGACTGTCCCACAAGGGGAGGATATAGTCATGGGGTGATGATCTCACCGTCCCCGGGCATTGGCAATTACAGTATACACTGTGGATATCCTGGCGGTCGCGGACGGGAAATTGGACTCTACTGAGGTGCTCATACAGGGCAGGACTCGAGTCAAAGGCAACCTGTTCGAAGCCATGGAAGTCACTAAGGTTTTCCTGCCTGGTTAGGCACTAGCAACTATTGAGTGATGAGTTGACGTTGCCAGGAACACCCACTGGAGAACGATAGTAGACAGAAAAGCGCCTGTTCTGGCGCTTTTCTCTATGATTATGAAATAGAGGGTCATTCATCCAAGATGAACGTGACCTTCAGTTGCACGCGGTATTCGGCAATGTTGCCATTCTCATCGATGCGTACATCCTGGTTGGCAACCCAGGCGGACTTGACATTCCTGAGCGTTTTCACCGCCCGCGCGACCCCCTGGCGAATAGCATCATCGAAGCTCACGGTGGATGAAGCCTTGATTTCACTGACAGTTGCGACAGACATGGCAAACTCCTTTTATTCAAATTGTGAAGTACAAATCATTACACATTCTGCTTACCTACTCAAAAGGTCACATGTTCCTAACCGGGCAGCATATGTCATCAAGATAGTTTTGAAAGCTGTGATGTGCAGTTCGGGCAACGTGTAGCCTGGATGGGTATGGCGGTGAAACAGTAAGGACATTCTTTCGTTGTTGGGGCAACGACCGGTTCAGGTTTCTTAAAGCGGTTCAGAGTGCGTACGAGCATAAAGATCACAAAAGCAACAAGGAGGAAATCGATGATCGATTGCACAAACGCGCCCCACTTCACGACGGCATCGCCTACGGTGATAGCCAGTTCACTAAAATTCACCCCACCCATAGCAAGTCCTATGAGTGGCATCAGAATATCGTTGACCAATGAGGTAATGATCTTACCGAACGCACCTCCGATGATCACGGCAATCGCCAAATCCATTACATTGCCGCGCATTGCAAATTCTCTGAATTCTCTCAACATATGAGCCTCCTGTAGGATTGAGGATACGCAGCCTTAGGTACGTCTCTTGCACTATTGAACGGGTTCGAGGAAGTAGCTGGCATTATTGAGTTGAGTTTCTGCCGACCAACCCTCTGTACCATCTTCAAGACGGATTTGCCACCATAAGTAAGCATGATCTCCTACGGGTGTACAGACTGGACCGCCGATGATTTCCACCTGCGTATTGGTGGGGTTGGTCTGAACGAGGGTGGCAGTAATGGATGCGTCATTACGCATATTCAGCCTCTGGACCACCCGAGCCGTTTGCCCCACACTCAGGCGACTGGGTACGCTTGTGTTACAGGATGTGTTCTGTGCCGGGGTTGGCGTAGTTGGCGTAGTAGTGTCTGGAATGGTTGTAGGCAGTTCCGTTGTATTTGATGCGGGTGTTGGCGTGGAAGCATCGGTTGCGGCTTGCTCTGTGGACGCTGAAGTGGATGTTGGTGAAGGAACAACGGGCGTTGGCGTACTCGATGACTCAACTGTCGGTGGTGCCAGTGATGGAACGATGGTCTCGGTGGCATCAGATGTTGGAGCCGCCTCCGTTGAGACGGGTGATGAGGAGAGTGTCTCGGTGACGTTTGGGACAGGGGTAGCTGCATTTGTCGCGCATCCACGCAGAAGCATGAGGAACAGGATGAGCGCGAGGATCACCGTCACAATCGTCTTGAATAGATCATAACTGGGAGCGCTGGCTCGTTTCATGGTTCTTACCTATTTCCTGCGAGCAAGGTCGCGTGCCTGCTGCAGCAGGGATTCTTCATCAGACAGACGCTCAATGGCATTGCCTAAAATCCTCCGCAGGTCAGCGGCGGTCAGGTTCCCAAGCTGTTCAAAAGTATAAATGCCTGCATCGTTGAGTTTGCGTTCGATCACTGGACCAATGCCTTTGACGATTTTTAGATCATCCGGGGCAGCTTTGACAGCAGGTAGTGACTCTACCGTACTCACAGACCCAACTCTGCTTTCTGACATGGTCTGGCGCGCAGAGACCACTTCCTTTTCTGCATAACGTCTGCGCCAGTAAATGTAATCGATCAGCCACTCTATCAACCAGCCAATCAGCAGGCCGAGGATAAAGGTAAATAACGTGTTCATGTCTCCTCCAAATCCCTGAATTTTCCATCGCCGCCTGAGATGAGATACAAAGCTGTACTCACCTGCACAACCCCTCTTAATAGGTTGTTTGGGATTGTTGAATATCAGCAAATTATGGACAAAAAGTCAAAACCTTTCTCCAAAGCAGAAACATACCAACATTCAACACTAGGCTTTTCTTCGAAAGCCAAGAAAATAATTGGAAGTCTGTCCGACTTCCTATGATGGATC
>DATHUN010000252.1:0-10744 GCA_035462205.1 Anaerolineales bacterium | reverse complement strand
GCCCCCGCCTGAGTTCACGCCGCGCTATAAGATCACGAATCTGTTTTCAGAGTTTGCAGAAGACTTTACACGGAAGGCGCGCGACAGCGGTGTGGAACTGCGCTGGATCGGTGTGGGCACATGGAAGACGCCGGTGGAGCTCGTTCCAGAAAAGCATCTCGAAGCGTGGAAGATCAGTCAGGAGAATCTCAAAAAAAGCAGCGAGGAAACATTGAAGAAATCCGAGAATGAAGCCATGCTTGACAAGATGGAGTCGCTGATTCGCAGTGTTCCGCTGGAGGCATACGAAGAGATCGCAGGCACGACGAGACAGTTCCGACGGCACTCCAGAAGAGATTTCGTCCGAAAGGAGCCGGATAATTCCACAGATCTAACCGTCATCGAGCCAGGTACAAGCGGAGACAGCGCCGAAGATTTAATGAGCTCATTAATACTCTTCCAAGCCTTACAGGGTCGAGGTTCGTCTTCCTCAAACTATTATGATCTAGATCATGAAAGTGCAATGAAGCTGCTCTTGATGGAGTACCGCAAACAACTGATCGAGGCGGTAGAGTTTATGAGATCCAGGAATGAAACAGTGCCGCCGAAGATCGAAGAAGCGATCCGATTGATCGACGAACAATCCGGCTGGCAACACTGGGTGGGTCGGGCTCGTTAAGAAAGAACTTTTTAGACGAGTATATCGAAATCAATGGAAAGCCTTTCCATAAAAACATCGAAGGAAGTGAACGAAGGCCGTCTCAGAGGGCAAGCCATCGTCGCTCTTGAATCGACCGTGCTTACCCATGGACTGCCGCGGCCGCAGAACCTGGAGCTGGCACGCAATATGGAACAGTCTGTCCGATATAACGGCGCTACGCCGGCGACGATCGCATTCCTGGATGGGGATTTGCACATCGGGCTGACCGAAGTGGAGCTGGAGCGGCTTGCGAACGAAAAGGATGTGCATAAAGTTGGACCGCGCGATTTCGCGACCGTAATCGCCAATGAAGCCTGCGGAGGCACAACCGTCGCCGGGACGATGCTGGCTTGCAAGCACGCCAACATCAAGGTCTTCGCGACCGGAGGCATCGGCGGTGTGCATCGTGACGCGCCGTTCGATATTTCTGCAGACTTACAGGCGCTGGCGACCCTGCCGATGATTGTGGTGTGCGCCGGGGCGAAAGCGATTTTGGACCTCCCCGCTACGCTGGAATATCTCGAGACAATGAGCGTGCCTGTCGTTGGGTATGGTACTGACGAATTCCCGGCGTTCTACTCGCGCGAAAGCGGACTCGACGTCAGCGTCAAGTTCGAGACGCCGCGGGAAATCGTCGATTTTGCGAAGGCGCACTGGGCGACAGGACTGCAGAGCGCCGTCCTCGTGGCGAATCCCGTTCCTTTGGCAGACGCGATCCCCGGTCCCGAGATGGAGCCGTTTATCATCCTGGCAAACAAAGAGGCACACGAGAAAAAAATCCACGGAAAGGCGGTCACCCCATTCCTTCTTCAGCGCATTAGCGAATTGACCCAGGGGAAATCTATGCAGACGAACTTGTCGTTGTTGCTGAACAACGCACGCCTGGCAGCGCAGATCGCCACAATCTTCCGTCTCGCCGAAAAACAAAGACAGATCTAACCGGAACGAACACAGCCTGATACATCTGTTGAGGATCCACCGCCGGCGCGCCTGCTTCATGCCTGTATAACGGCATTTCCACGAACCTTCTAAGACTCTCTAAATATCGAATTTACACAAAATATATATCATTTTCCTTGACTATTTAGAACAGTTGTTCTATAATCGGCGCAGTGTCTTTTTATTCGACAAGGAGGTCGAAATGACTGCGTACCGTAAAAATACTGGGGATGGACTCGCTTCTCTGTTCCGTGACCTCGGTCGCGGACGCCGCTTAAATCCCGGTGCAGCCTGGGGAATGATGATCATTGGTGCGTTGCTGGCATTTGAAGTGTTCAACTTCAGTACCACGCAGTTCGCCCTCGCCGATGTTCTCGGTGACCTGAAATTTGCAGGATTGCGCTGGGCAACCATTCTTGCCATCGCTTTTTGTGGCATTGACTTTGCCGGGATTGCCCGCATCTTCACACCCGAGCAGGGAGCCGATGAGCCCAAGGAAGTATATTATCTGTTTGGCGCCTGGTTCCTGGCTGCCGCGTTCAACGCTGCGCTGACGTGGTGGGGTGTGTCTGTGGCAATCGTCAACCACAGCAGCCTGTCTGGTGGTGCGGTGATTAGCGACGCGAACCTGACCAAGATCGTGCCCATTTTCGTGGCGGCAATGGTATTGCTGATCCGTGTGCTGATTATCGGAAGCTTTTCGCTAGCAGGTGATCGTCTTTTCACCACAGACAGCCAACGCTCTTCCCACAGCCGATCACGTTCGATGGAAGAGCCCAGCTACCGCCCTGTTTCTCAACAGCCAGCGATCCGCTCTGCGGCGAGCCTGAACCGGCCTGCCCAAAACAACACGGGCAACACGTTCCGTCCCGCGCCGAAGTCAAATAACCAGCAAACATCGTTTGTCCGGCCGGATCCTACTTACCATAACGTTTCCTTCAATGGACAAAACAACGACCGATCAGGAAATGATCGCTCCTACGAAGCTTAGATATAAAAATCGTTTCCGAAAACTGAATATCCGAACTCATTTCGAGCTCGGGTCCTTAAACAAGAATTGAGAGGAACCCATGCCCCGCGCTCGCTCCATAAGTCAAGACCAACGGCAGACAGCCGCGGCCTCTGAGAATGGCAGCGGCTGTCTTTCTGTCTATTGGATGCCACCGCTTGCTGCATTGTTTATTGCATGTATGCTGGCAGTATTTGCCTTGAGAGCGCCGTTGCACACATCGGCTTTGAACGATGTGGTGACGGTTGCTACGCCTCAGCCATCCAGCCTACAAACGGGCGATCTATCGTTGCCGGTGGTGACGCCCGTTTTGCCGGTTGCCGATAATACAAATCTTGTTGTCCCCTCTTCGGGGGTGGACACTACCGCGGCGAATTCTGCGCCGCGGACTTCGAATAATCCGTTTTTTGAGTTCACGGTCGCCTCGGCGCCTGTGTCTGTTCCTGGCATTTCACCCATCTTTACCAAGGAGATTCAATACTGGGCAAAGGACATCGTTCGTTGGGCAAATGAAGCTTCGCTAGATCCCAATCTAGTCGCTGTGGTCATGCAAATCGAATCCTGTGGAGACCCGCGTGCCATTTCCCGTTCCGGTGCGATAGGCTTATTCCAGGTGATGCCGTTCCATTTTCATATCACAGATAATCCATTTAATCCGGATACCAACGCTCTGCGCGGATTGAATTATCTTTCCCGATCGCTGGAAGCCGCGGGAGGGAATCCTCGTCTGGCTTTGGCGGGGTACAACGGCGGCATTGGCGTTATCTCACGCGGAGAATGGGATTGGCCCTCGGAAACCAGACGCTATGTTCAAATTGGCGGGCCTCTTTATGAGGATGCTCGCAGCGGCGCCACATCGAGCGCGACCATGGAAAAATGGTATGGTCGAGGCACCAGTCTGTGCCGGCAGGCGAGCAATCGTTTAGGTATTACTCAATAAGGGAAGCCAAACGGCAAAGGTTGTCCCTTTGCCTTCCTGTGAGACAACCTCGATCCGTCCCCCGTGTTTTTCAACAATCCAGTTCACGATGGAAAGTCCCAGGCCAAAGCCTGTGGACTTTCCACGTGTACGTGATTTCTCGGCGCGATAGAAGCGTTCGAAGATGTGCGGCAAATCCTCGGCCGGGATACCGGGTCCGGTGTCGCGGACGATCACGCGCGCCTGTTCCTTGATCTGTTCCAAGCTGAGATAGACATCGCCGCCTGTAGGCGTATATTGGATGGCATTGGCTGTCAGGTTGATGAACACCTGTTTCAGACGGTCACGGTCACCGTTGACGTACACCTGATCGATCTCGTTCAAATGGAGATGCACCTTGTTGCCGGCCAGCACGGACATTTCCTGGAATACTTCTGTCACCAGTAAGTCGAGTTCTACCTTCTGCATGGCTAATGTTAGCTTGCCGGACTCAGCCTGCGCCAACAACAACAGTCCTCCCACCAGACGGGTCAGACGCCCCGCTTCCTGGTCGATGCTAGTGAGTGATTCCTCGTCCAGGCTTTTCATGCGACGCATCAGATCCACATTACCCTTGATCACGGTAAGCGGCGTGCGCAACTCATGGCTGACATCAGCCAACAAACGCTGCTGCGAAGTAAACAATGCTTCGAGCCGCTCGAGTGTTTGATTGAATGAGCTGACCATATTACCGATCTCATCGTCCTCGGGTCCGCTATAGGGGATGCGGCGGGAAAGGTCATCGGCACGGTTGATCTGCTCTACTGCCTCGGTGATCGCGCTGAGAGGCTTGATCGTCTGCCCGATCGTTACCCAGACTGCCATCGCGGAGAAGAGAACTGCAACAATCCAAATGATGAACAGCACATCGGTAAGATTCTTTCTTGCAGTATCTACCACATCCAATTTCATAGCTAATTGCAGAACAGCAACTTTATGCCCATTCTGAACGAGGGGAATGCTCAAGACGCGAATGTGCCAGCCAATGCCGGTCAGATCGTAATAGGCAGGTTTCGCTACGCGCAGTGCAGTGCTATTGAAAGGAGAATGGTCAAACCCCTTCAGCTTTCCAAAACTGGATTGTAGATCTCCATCAAGTCCCCATATTTGCATGTACACATCCGGGCTGATATCCGTAGTACTTAGATTTGCTTCTATTTTTCCAAGATCATTGACGGCAATCTTTTGTACGACTACCTGCTGTGCTGCGTCAAGCGTATTGTCAACCTGGTCGAGCAATAACGAGGTAATGACATAGGTGACAGCCGCGCCGGTGACAAGTAGAATAGCGCCCATCAGCGTCGAATACAACAAAGTCAGCCGCAGGCGGAGGGACATGGGATCTTAGATTTTCGATGGGCGATCGAGGACTAGGGATTTTCCCGCAGAACATATCCCACGCCGCGCACCGTGTGGATCAGGCGGCTCTCGCCTTCACCTTCGAGTTTTTGGCGCAGGTAGCGAATATACACTTCCAGAACGTTGCTCTCGCCACCAAAGTCATAACCCCAAACGCGGTCGAAGATCACCTCGCGGGTGAGAACTTGTTTCGGGTGGCGCAGGAAGAGTTCCAATAATTCATATTCTTTTGCAGTCAAAGAAATCGAGCGGTTGCCGCGGGATGCCTGCCGTGAACCGGTGTCTAGAGTTAAGTCAGCAAACTTCAGCACCGGGACGCGCTCTGGCTGGGTGCGGCGTAGCAGTGCACGAACGCGCGCCAGTAATTCATCCAGGTTGAACGGCTTGATCATGTAATCATCCGCACCGGCATCCAAGCCCTGGATGCGATCCTGGACCGTATCCTTGGCGGTCAACATCAAAATGGGGATAGAACCGCCGGTGCGCAGGCGGTGACAGACCTCCAGACCGTCCATACCGGGCAACATCCAATCGAGGATCACGAGGTCAGGAGTATGGTCACGGGCAAGGATCAAGCCCATGCGTCCGTCAGTTGCAGTGTCCACGGTATAGCCCTCATAGGCGAGACCGCGTTGGAGTAATTTTAGAATTTGCTGGTCATCTTCAATAATTAGGATTCGCTCATTCATATCTCTCTCCTAATCAAAATAAACCATATTTTAAGGTTAGAAGGATTCGGAACGAATCTCAAAAGATCTTTATTCGCGCTTCAAATTGAGTTCTTCTTTCAACCAGTTCTTTCGATCGACCGTGGCAGCTTCACTCAAACCGTGCCCAGACGGATACCATTTTATTTCTTTGGGTTGTTTGGCTGCGTTGAAAAATTCCTCGGCCCGCTCATTTGGCACGTGCGGATCGTCGCTGCCGAATTGGAATAGCACCGCTGCAGGAGATAGATCGGCGATATGAGTAATGGGATCGAGGGCAGAAAATTGGTGGATGAATTTGTCTCGTAGCTGACCTTCCAGTTTGGGACCATACAAATACCAGTCCGGGAAGCGAGGCGTGGCTGCCATCACAACGTAATGGCTTGGGCGCTGGTCCAGGCACCCTGCCAGCACGCCATACATGCCACCAAAATCGTGACCGACCAGTGCAAACCGCTGCGCATCGATATGGGTCTGCAAGAAAAGCAAGTCGACGGCGCGGCGGATGTTCACTGCTTCCTCAACGGAGTTTTGCAGATCCTCCACCTGTGTACGTTTGATGAAGAAATCTCTGTCTGACCACATGGTTTCAATTAACAGACAAACTGCGCCACATCCCGACAATTCTTTTGCCTCGTCCTGGAATTGGCTGCGGTCGGAGTCAGGCGAACCCGGTTCATACCAATGTAAATACAGGATCGCGGCGCGTGGGCTCTCGGTTTGTGGGGAATACAATTCGGCAACGCGCCGATATCCAAATGGAGTTTGAATGACCAGCAATTGGATTTCCATCCCGTCCGCAGCGCGTTTCGCGATCAGGCGTACATCCTCAGATTTCAGTTTTTGATACGTGGAAATTGTTTGCATCACTCCTCCAGAATTTCATTATACAGAAACCGTGCTGCTTGACACCCTTCTACAGAAGTGTATAATCACGCCCAATAAAACAGCGTGAAGATAAGTACCTGTCGATCCGTGCAGAGAGCCGCCGGTCAGTGTGAGGCGGTCGGGCAGATGGCGAAATCCACTTCACCCTTGCCCTGAGTACCGAAGGTCTCGCCCCAAGCGGGATCGCAAGCCGCATCGAAGGGCAGGTTGCTCTCGCAGGAATATGCAGCATATTGTAAGAGAGACGCGATGCGCACGTTATAGCGCACTCCAAGATTGTTACCGTGAGTGACCGCACCCCGGCCCTCTCCTAAAACGAGAGGGGGTAATAATGAAAGCAGGTGGCACCACGAGACGCCCCCTCGTCCTGCAAATGGACCGGGGGCGTATTCTATTCCGCACGGAGGTGCAACCATGTTAGATCTGAATTTGATTCGCGAACACCCTGATACTGTCCGCACGGCGCTGAAGCACCGCCAGATGGAGGTCTCCCCAGTGGATGACATCCTCCGATTGGATGAAAAGCGTCGTAGCCTGCTGACGCAAGTAGAGGCGCTAAAGGCCGAGCGTAACGTGGTATCCAAAGAAATTGGGAAAATGAAAGATGCAGCCGAGCGCGAGAAGAAGATTATTGCTATGCGTGAGGTCGGTGACCAGATCGCCTCGCTCGATAAGGAAGTGGCAGAGGTAGAGGCGGAATTGACTGCCATCGCATCCGCTATCCCCAACATTCCGGATGAGCGCACACCTATCGGCGCGAGCGAAGATGACAATATTGTCCTGCGCACGGTGGGTCAACTGCCCGAATTTGACTTCCAACCGAAACCTCATTGGGATCTTGGACCGGCGTTAGGTCTGATCGATTTTGAGCGCGGCACCAAGATCACTGGTTCACGTTTCTACATCCTGAGCGGACCCGGCGCGCGCCTGCAACGCGCCCTGATCGCCTTTATGCTCGATCTGCATATTCGCCAGGGCTACACGGAAAAATATCTTCCCTTCATGGTCAAAACGGATACAGTTTATGGGGCAGGACAACTCCCCAAATTTGCTGATAACCTGTACAAGGACTATGAGGAGGATCTGTACTTTGTGCCAACGGCAGAAGTTCCGCTGACCGGCATGCACATGGACGAGATTCTCGATGACGCATCCCTGCCTTTGTTCTATACCGCCTATACGCCCTGTTTTCGCCGCGAAAAGATGAGCGCCGGACGTGATGTACGCGGCATCAAACGTGGACACCAGTTCGACAAGGTCGAGATGTACATGTTTACCAAGCCGGAGGAATCGGACGCGCTATTAGAGAAGATGCGCGAAGACGCCGAAGCGACCTGCGCCGCGCTGGGACTCACGTATCGAGTGAAACAACTTTGCACAGGTGACATTGGCTTCAATGCAGCGATTACCTACGACATCGAAGTCTGGGCAGCGGGGTGTAATGAATGGCTGGAGGTTTCTTCGGTCTCGAATGTTCGCGACTTTCAGGCGCGTCGTGCGAATATTAAGTATCGCCCGGCAGATGGCGGCAGGGCTCGTTTCGTCCACACTTTGAACGGATCGGGGCTGGGACTGCCTCGCACGCTGATCGCCGTAATGGAAAACAATCAGCAGGCCGATGGCTCAATCGTCGTCCCTGAAGCGCTCCGTCCGTGGATGGGCGGCGTGGATTTGATCGGACCGTAAAACAACGTAGGAAGACCCGCCGCTGTTGCACGGTTCAAAGTGAAACCAGAATAGGAGATGCATGTCCCCTGATGTGCTAGCCGCAATACAAGCACTAATCCAAGTTTTGACCCTGTTTGCATTGCTGTTTGGGTTGGTCGGCTTAGTGGTGCCCGTGTTCCCCGGTCTTACGGTAATGTGGCTGGGAACGCTCGTGTATGCGCTCTTTGAAAGTTCCGCGGGACAGATGACAGTCTGGGATTGGTTCCTGTTCGCGATTATTACGTTGCTGATGATCGTTGGGAATGTCGCCGATAACGTCATCATTGCCCGCAAGATGCGCGATCAGTATGTTCCATGGAGTTCGATCGGGTGGGCGTTTGTCGCAGGCATCGTCGCCAGTTTGTTTTTCACGCCCCTCATCGGATTGGTAGCCGCGCCGGCCGGTCTTTTTCTCGCCGAACAAAGCAGACTGAAGGATAGAAGTGCAGCAGTTGCATCCACAAAAGCCTATATGATCGGCTGGGGATGGGCATTCTTTACACGGTTCTTAATCGGTCTGGTGATGACCGGCTTATGGATGTTATCTGCCTGGGTGGTATAGAGCAACGGGCTTCCAAATGGAAGCCCGTTGTTATTTCTTTGCATTTTGGACCGCAGCGATCACGTCCTCTTTACATTTCTTTCCCACAGCATTATCTGCTCACTTTAATTTTTCGACAACGTCCCTTGCCACCGCCTCAGGCTGTTCGCCATTCAAGACGCGTACCAACGCATCCTGTATGGCTGGACCCAACACTAAGACTGTGTCCGCGGCGGGAGCTGCCTGCATTGCGTCAATCACGGCTGGGACGGGGGAATCAGCGCTCTGATTTGTAGCGGACCTCCGAATAGGCAAATAACCTGTGTCCTGAATCCATTTGGAAAGAAAATCATCGGCGGTCAGGAAACTGGCCAGCTCCGTAGAAAGTTGTTTGTGCTCCGGATCTTGGCCTGCCAGCGCCCACATCCAGCCTGCGGCTAACGTATAGTGCGCCTCTTTCAATCCCATCAACGGCTGGACCAATCCATCCTGCGCGGCGCGGTAATCGGAGAAGCGCACAATCGCCATATCCGCGCGGCGAGTACGGTATTCCTGTAGGACCTGATCCATGGTGGAGATATTCCCTGTCGCCGCCGGAAATAATGCGGCGGCTCGGCCCTTGGAAAAAAGTTCCAGCACCTGCGTTAACACTTCCTGGTCGAGCATGGGATGCCCCTGTGCATCCACTAGATCTCCTCCTGCGGACATATACAATGACAATCCCACTTTCGCCTGGGGATCTGCTCCAGCAAAGATCAGTTGACCTTCGCTGAGCAAAATGTCATCCCAACTTTTAATCCAGACCAGTTCGGGACGATAGATGATCACCAAGGCATCGCCCGCAAATGGGATGCCGTAGGGCGTGCCGTCGACCTTCGCCAGGTCCCTCGCGTAGGGGTAAATATCGGTGTTTTGTAGTTCGACAGAAAAATCATCGAGTGGGCGGATCAATCCCTTTTGGGCGGCCTCCTCCAAAGCGGGACGCGGCAAAGCGATCAGGTCCGGTAGTGCGCTGGGCGCCGCCATGTTTGTGATGGACAGCGAGTTGAGCAGATCCGCTTCTCCCTCTTCAGCTTTGATGCGAACATCAATCTCTAGCTCGGGATGTTGCGCTTCAAAGCTGGCAAGGCGTTGTTTCAACAAGACGGCCGCGGGATTGTTAGTATTCGGGTTGAACTGTGGAGGAAGCCAGATCCGCAAAACCGTCGGCGAAGAGACAGCCGGTTGGCCCGTGGTTGCGGTCGCCGGTGTTGCTGGAGGTGTGGATGTGGCAATATGTGTGGGAACCGGAGTTGGTGTATAGAGGATGCGGTTGATCCAGCTCGAATCAAAGGAGGGAAGAGAGGAGCATCCGGTAAGGAGAATCAGCAGTCCGCAACAGGCAATCCGTAAAATGCGTTTCATCATCCAAGATTGATTGGCGTGCGCAGAACCGCCGTCAGCAATCGGATCGTGTTCTGCACGTCAGAATAATCGACCATCTCTGAGGGCGAATGAACATAGCGAACAGGGATGGAGATGCAACCGATGGGCACACCCGCTCGCACAGATTGTATCGCTTTCGCGTCGGTTCCGCCAACCAGCAGCACCTCACGTTGATAGGGAATTTTATTCTTCTCGGCGGCAGCAATCATCCATTGCACCACGCGCGGGTCCGAGATGGCGCCAACATCCTGGAACTTAACACAGGGACCATTCCCGAGCGTCATCTCCATTTTGAGCGCATTTGGGGTGTCGCCAGTGGGTGTCACATCTACCGCGATGCCAACATCAGGATCGACACCATAGGCAGAGGCACCGGCACCGCGCGTTCCCACTTCTTCCTGCGTGGTGAACACAAAATACAGATCGTGTGGTGTGGATTGTTCTTGGAGGGCGCGCAGCGTTTCGATGGCAACCAGTACACCGACACGGTCGTCCATCGATTTCGCCACCAGGCGGTTGCCCATCTCCATAA
>DATHUN010000251.1:0-2785 GCA_035462205.1 Anaerolineales bacterium | reverse complement strand
ATCGACTGAATCGGTAAAAAGTAAGAAGTGAGATTGCCCACTGATTACTTTTTACTTTTAAAATCTCTTCTTATTTCCTTTGCCTGCCATGTCCCTATCTTTCCTGCGTGATCGTGAGTTTCTCCGTTCCATGCTGGCGCTTGCCTTGCCGGTTGCCTTTCAGCAGCTAATTACCGCCAGCCTGAACATGATTGATGTGTTGATGGTTGGTCAACGGGGGGAGACCGCCGTCGCGGCCTTAGGGCTGGCGAATCAAATTTTCTTTCTACTGATCCTCTTCCTTTTTGGCATAACCAGCGGGATGTCTATCTTCACCGCGCAGTTTTGGGGCAAAGGCGATGTGGAGAACATTCGCAAAGTATTGGGCCTCTGCCTGGCGATTGCCATATTTGTCGCGGCTGTCTTTACCGCTGCCGCGTTGTTGATCCCGCAGACATTGATGAGTTTCTACACGGAAGACCAAGCCGTCATCCGGCTGGGCAGCGATTACCTGCGTATTGTGGGGGTGAGCTATATCATGATGGCGATCACAGTCTCGTATATTTCCGTGCTGCGCAGCATTACGATGGTCAAGATGACGGTCGTGGTAGCGGTGATTGCCTTGGGACTCAAGACCCTTGTCGCCTATCTGTTGATTTTTGGAATCGGATCCTTCCCCGAATTGGGTGTACGCGGGGCCGCGATCGGCACCGCCACCGGTTGGACGTTCGAATGTATTCTCCTGTTGACCCTCGTCTATGCGTTGAAAACGCCGCTCGCTGCGAATCCGCTTTTGTTTTTTCGATTCAACCGTCCCTTCGTGATGAATGTGCTCAAGACGTCGATGCCGGCCGCCCTCAACGAAGTACTGTGGTCGGTTGGGTTCACCTCCTATAACGCGGTCTATGCCCGTATCGGCACGGATGCCATCGCAGCTGTCAATATTAATGCCACCGTGGAAGAACTCTTGTTTGTGCTGTTCATGGGATTGGGAAACGCCTGCGCGGTGATGGTGGGGAATACAATTGGCGCGGGCGGCAAGGACATCGCCTTTGAATATGGACGTCGCTTTATGATTCTCGGCATCACAGCGGCGTTACTGGGCGGTGCGGTTGTCTTCTCGCTGCGTGAAACCGTCCTTGGACTCTATCAGATCTCACCCGCCGCGGCGGACAACCTACGTGGACTGATGTTGGTCTCCGCCCTCTCTGCCTGGCTAAAGATGCTGAACTTCATTCTGTTTATTGGGACGATGCGCGCCGGCGGTGACACGCGCTACGCGATGTTTACCGAGCTATTCTCGATCTGGTGCATTGGTGTACCCTCGGCACTGATTGGCGGATTTGTCCTGCACCTGCCCGTCTATGGAGTCTATGCGCTCGTGTTGCTGGAGGAGGCTGTAAAGGCGGTCATCGTCTTGCGCCGTTATCTTTCCCGCAAATGGATTCACGATCTTGTCAACGCGCCTGTGGGTTGACGCTGCGTTTCTCCCTCCACGCATGAATCTGGCTCTTGATCTCCGCAAACCTCTCCTGGCTGACGTTTGCCAGCAGCAACGTCATGCCGAAGACAATCAGTACATTGGTAATAAAAAAGAAGACAACTTCTTCGAGCGGCAGGATTCCAAAGAACAAAATTCCTGTGGTCTGGCTTGGGGAAATGGACCAGGTCGTTTCGTTTAACGCGACGATATCCATGAGTGAAAGATAGATTCCGGGAACCATGATTCCCCAGAACACAAGTTTACGATAATGCCAGAGAATATCTGCGCCAAACAGCAACTGTGGGAGGATAGCAGGCAGCGCCCAGAAGCCAGTGATGGACAGGTAGGTCCATTTTGTATCGCCAAAGAATAAAAGATACGTAAAGAGCAGCCAAAGAGAGATAAGTAAACAAGCAGTGACGTAAACAAGGGACTTGTTTGACTTAAATTTGCTCGAGGGCGGCGCTAATCTTCGTGCTAAAAACGACCACCATAATCCGGACAAAATTGTTTCCACGACAAAGAATGTGTATTCTTCAATAGGTACATAACCAATCACCAAGCCAGTGACCAGCTGCGGGTTGTAGTGCCATACATCGGTTGCGACGAGGTAGTTATCCCAAGGCGTGGTGTATACGACCGCCAACAGCACATGGATGACGATCCCGACCCACACCGCGCCTCCATTACCGAAACCGATAATTTGTTTATTTTTCTTATTGTCCCAATAGGTCATCGCGAGGAAAACCAAGATAGGGAGGAATAAAAAGCGAAGAAGAAATCCAAAGTAAGTCATTATTTATTACTATCTCGGTGGTTATTATTCCGTTTTGTCACTTTCATCTTTACCCCGGGGCGCGGCTCCAAGGTCGCACCCATGTGAGCATGGATCTTGTGATTCGTAAATTCGAAGGTATGCGTTTGTAGCAGCCGTGTCAGGACAATGCGCGCCTCCGCCTGTCCGAATGCCGCGCCAATGCAGGCGCGTGGACCTCCACCAAACGGGACATAGGAAAAGGGCGGCGTCTTGCGTCCGTGGGCGAAGCGTTCCGGGCAGAAGGTTTCGGCATTCTCCCAGATGCTCGGGTCGCGATGCGTTAGATAAATGGAGTAAAACATCCGCTCACCGGCTGGCGCGCTTCCCTCAGGGAATTCCAACTTTTCAGCCACGCGCCGGTTGCCGATATGAATCGGCGGGTATAAACGCAGGCTTTCTTTAATCACCTGATCGAGCAATGGATGTTTCTGCGGCACATCGACCTCATCAACCAAACGCGCATAAATATCCTGATGTTGTCCAAGCAGGGCGAACGTCCACGCCAG
>DATHUN010000250.1:0-11298 GCA_035462205.1 Anaerolineales bacterium | reverse complement strand
CTGGAGGAACACCTGGCAGGAACCCTGCGGCCGATCACGCCTCCCAGCGAGCTGGTCTCGCGCCTGCGAGAGCGAATCCGCTTTCCTCAGCCGGAGGAGATTGTTTTGCGGTTAGGCGATTGGAGAAGGTTATTCCTCGTCTACAGCGGAGTGATGTCTGGGCTGCTGGTGATTATTACGATTGCCAGGGCGTTGTTTTATTTTGTGGGGAAGAGACAGATGTAACGAGCATGTAACCAACCATAGACCCTATTGGCTTTCCTTGATGGGACCCTTAGGGTCTGTTTTTATTAATTGAACACAAAACTGCTTTGCCTCCGCAACAAGATCCACATCCACAGGGAGTTTAAACTCTTCGGTGACGCGCACAGTCAGATGGTCAGCGATCGATCGTAAGTCCGGGGAAAGATGGGGGTCCTCTTTGATGAGATTCAGCAAATCATAGGCGCTGGTGCTCGGAGGCCGAATCGCACCTCGTGAAAGATACTCCCGCACAGCGATTCCCGCCGCGCGGCGGGCACAGACGCGTGCCTGTCCCTCATTGCCACGTGCCCGGGCCTGAGCTGCTTTCTCAAACTCCGCATCGACATCCTTTTGCCAGTCCATGAAAACTGATTATACCTTCGCGTTATAATCATTAATGCCCTATCAAACGATCCCAACGCCGCATACCAAATCGTAGGAGAGAGAAATGAAGCCTTTGTTTGTTCGCATGAGTGCAGTGCTGGCTGTATTAAGCCTGGCAGCCCTTGCGTGCTCATCTGTTTTGCCGAATGTAACGCCAAACCCGACCGCCTCGTCGCCGGGCCAGCCAACCGGTGGAACCAAAATCGTCAATGGCAGCGTGACGTATACGAATGCTTTCTTTACCCAGGGAGTTGCCGAGCCATTGATTATCCTGGAGGACCAAGGCGGATTCATAGAACGCGATCGTCAGTTTGTTATTCCCGTACAATCGCAGGTGATCGGACAGATCACCTCAGACTTTTATACTTCGCCATTCAGCTACAGCCTGACCTTGCCGGAGGAGCCGAATGGCACCCTGCATGACGTGGATCACGACAGTACGAAAGAGACCGGCGTGATGGTCTTTGCGGTGGCTTACTGGACAAATACTTGGGGTGATCCCTATCTCGAGCGTCGCGATCAGGGGGGTGGAGGCTGGTCCACGGCTTATGCTTCTACCAAAGTCAGCGACGATCCAAACAGTTACCGGGAGGTGTACGGGGGAAAATATCTTGTGTATGCACCTGATAGCAACCAGCAATTCCCGTCAGAGTTTGGCGCAGACAAGAAACTATTTACAAATGACGATCCGGTCATGGACCTGCCGGCGGGCTGGTCGCTGATCGATCTGGATCGATCTCCCTTTGGCGTAGATCGCTCCGAAAAGCCAACCGTGGATCTGATCGAGCCCGAGAGCGCTGCGCTGGATGACTTTTCCCAGCTCTCCTACACAGAAGCTTTTGACAAGATGCTCGAAAAATTTACCAAGGAATATGCGTTCACCGAACTGAAAGGAATTGACTGGGCTGCTAAAGGCCAGGAATTCCGTCCTCGTTTTGAGGAAGCCGAAAGGAATCATGATCCTCACACCTATGTGCTCGCCTTACGCGATTTTCTTTGGTCTATTCCGGATACCCATGTAGGGCTGGCTGATCTCAGTATGCTTGCCAACGATTATTTCAATGAAACGGATGGTGGCTTAGGCTTTGCAATGCGGGAAACGGATGATGGCAAGATCATCGTCAACTACATTCTAAAAGGTGGCCCGGCCGACCAAGCTGGCATGCAATGGGGCGCGGAGATCCTGTCCATCGACGGAAAACCCACCGCAGATGTTGTCGCCGCCAATGTGCCCTGGGAATCGTCATTCAGCAATCCCATCGTCAAGCGCTTGCAGCAATTGCGCTATGCACTCCGCTTCCCTCTGGATAAAAACCAGGTGGATGTGACATTCAAAAATCCGGGGCAGACCGAGCAGACGGCGACTCTGGACGTGGTCAATGAACGCGATAGCCTCAATTTTTCATCCCCCTACGCCGGTCAATCCGATACGGCGCTGCCCGTGGAATATGATGTTTTGCCGAGCGGGCTTGGCTATATAAAGATCAGTAGCTTCTTTGATAATGATGTCCTTTCGATCCAGGTCTGGGAGCGGGCAATTCAATTCTTCAATGACAATAAAATTCCTGGTGTTATCCTGGATTTACGGATTAACGGCGGGGGAAGCGGGTGGCTGGCCGATCAAATGGCGGCTTACTTCTTTGACAAGGAAACCGTAGTTGGTAATACTGCCCATTACAGCAAACAAACCGGTCAGTTTTACATGGACCCTGGCGATGAGACTCGCATGATCCCGCCGCGTCCCGCGCTTCAATACAGCGGACCGGTCGCTGTCCTGGTGGGACCGGCCTGTGCCAGCGCCTGTGAATTCTTCTCCTACAATATGACGATTGACAACCGCGCCATCATCGTCGGGCAATATCCCACCGAAGGCGCGGGTGGTAGCGTGGAGCAGTTCCTGATGCCCGAAGATTTGCACGTCCAAATCACGACCGGACGGGCCGTGGATGCAAACGGCAACATTCACCTGGAGGGCAAAGGGGTCGTCCCCACAGTGAAGGTGCCGGTGACGGTAGAGACGCTCAAAAAGCAGGCAAATGGCGAGGATGTTATTCTGGAAGCCGCGGAAGAGGCGTTGCAGTAACAAAAGAAAGGAATCCAAACGTACCCACCGTCCCACCGCGGGCAAGCGGTGAGTCAATCACTTAATGATTTCGAGGGAAGAGGATCAGTGCATGAAAAGTAGAGGTACCCTACCATTACTGATTGTAGCCGGGCTGTTGATGATGTCCTGTTTGCTGCCGGGCATGATTTCGCCCAAGTCCACGCCGACGGGGCCTATGCCAGCGATGGAAACAGATGCCAATAAAGTTATAACGGTTCTAAGTGGCAAAGATTGGCAGTACTTGGGAGCGCTGGCAAAGGAACAGTACTCCGAGGAAGATTTTGCGAAGCCGGGCACATTGAAGTACACGGTTACGATCACAAATAATCAGCCAATCTATTTCAACTATGGCTGGTGCGCAAAGGATGAGACCATCCTAAAGCAAAATTTTGAGCACATTCAGGTCAAGCTGTATATCAATGGAGAGGAACTCGGCAAAGACGTTGTGCAGCAGCTCAGCTATACGTCACAGGATAATATGGCCTGCCTCGATCACGGCGTATTGACTTCCGATTGGCCGGAGGGAACGTACGATCTCAAAGCCGTTGCCACCTTTGATGAAAAGATCAACGATGGGATCGCTGACTATGAGCCGGGCGATTACATCTTTGAGTATAAGGTCACAGTAAATAAACAAAAAGAAGGCGCCTAGGCCTTCTTGTCTTAGTCGATAAAGCGATACTTGATCAAAGTCCATACCGCGGCAAATGCATCTTTCAGCTTGATCTTTTTTCCCTGCGAGTAATCGCGCGGATTGAAGGTGATCGCTACTTCAAAGATTCGGTAGTGCCGTTTGAGTACCTTGGCGGTCACCTCGGGTTCGAAGTCGAAGCGCCTGGAATGAATCGTCATGTCCTCGATCACGCTGCGGCGGAAGACCTTATAGCCGGTCTCCATATCCGTCAAAATCGTGTTGTACAAGATATTGGTCATCGTCGTCAACATCTTGTTGGCGATCATGTGCCAGTACATGGCCACGCGTCGAGGTCCGCCCAGGAAACGCGAACCGTACACGACATCGGCAATCCCTTCTTCGATCGGTTGCAATATCTTCGGATAATCGCGCGGGTCATATTCCAGGTCGGCATCCTGGATCAACACGATCTCACCGCGCGCCGCCTTGAATCCGGTTGCGACCGCTGCGCCTTTGCCTTTATTGTGCTCGTGGAGAATCACGCGCACCGTTTGGTTGCCGTCCAATCCTGCGAGCACGTTACGGGTTCCATCGGTGGAACCATCGTCTACAACAATGATTTCGCCGGCGAGCTTTTGCGCCTCTACCCGTCTGAGAATCTCACGGATATTGTCAACTTCATTGTACACAGGGATAACAACGGATAGTTTCATGGGTGCAAATTATATACGAGATTATTACGAGCAGTCATAGATTTCGTGCATGGAGATGCAATCTTATGGAGAGAAACAACGCAGCAAGAAGAAGTATAATTTGCAGGCAATCCGGATAAATTTATACAGCATCGCTTCATGGAAGGTATTATGTCTCATCCACTTCCCCTCAGTAGACCCGCAACAGCAGTTGCACCGTTTTCACCGCCACCCATCAATACCGTAGAAGATACGGGTCTTTCTGCGCTGTGGCTGCAGGACCTGGCACTCAAGATCTTATATTCCCAGGGATACATGAGTGGTTTCAAGATCGCCGAGTTGATCGCTTTGCCATTCGCCGGAATCACCGACTTGATCCTGGAAGCTCTCAAGCGCGAGAAGTTGATCGAAGTGAAATCCTCGCAGGGCGGATTAGGCGAGGGAGCTTACACGTATGGGATTACGGGAGCCGGTGTCACGCGGGCGCGCGAAGCTCTGGAACGCAGCCAATATGCGGGTCCCGCGCCGGTGCCGTTCGAAGTCTACAACGAGGCCATCCGTCGCCAAAAGACGGGACGCATGACGGTGACGTCGCGCATGATGCGCCAACTCCTGTCGCAGCTGGTTCTTTCGGAATCCACATTCCAACGACTGGGACCAGCACTCAACTCGGGCACTTCGATTTTTATGTATGGACCTCCAGGCAATGGCAAGACCAGCGTCGCGCGTGCCTTCGGGAACCTGGTTCTCACGCAGGCGATGTACATTCCGCACGCGCTGTATCTGGACGGTCAGGTGATCAAGGTCTATGACCAGGTTAGCCACAAATTAGCGCCCGATGCCGAAGTCGCCGGCTCAGGGAATGGTGGTACCGGAAATCTGCGCACCAGCCAGAGACGTGATCCGCGTTGGGTTAAAATCCGCCGGCCTTTTATTGTGGTGGGAGGTGAACTAACCCTGGAAGGCCTCGACCTTGTGTACGACGAAGTGCATAAGTTTTACGAAGCGCCGTTCCAGGTCAAGGCGAATGGTGGCATCCTTCTGATCGACGACTTTGGGCGTCAGCAGGTCCGCCCGCGTGATCTACTCAACCGCTGGATTGTCCCGCTCGAAAACCGCGTCGACTTTCTCACGCTCCACAACGGACGCAAAATCGAGGTCCCGTTTGATGTGTTGATCGTGTTCTCTACAAATCTTCCGCCAAAGGACCTAGTAGACGAAGCCTTCCTGCGCCGCCTGCGCCACAAGATCGAAATCGGCGATCCCTCGTACGAAGAGTATCGTGAAATCTTCAAGCGTGTCGCCGCCGACAAGAAAGTGGAATACACCGATCAGGGCCTAGCCTATCTGTTACAGGAATGGTATATCAAGCGTAATCGAAAACTGCGTGCCTCTCATCCGCGCGATCTGTGTGACCAAATTCTGGATATCTCTGCTTACCTTGCCGTCCCACCGACCATGTCGCGGGACATGCTCGACCGGGCGGCCCTGGCGTATTTCGTCGATATTTAGTTTGCTCGTGCTTTATAATACAATACGGATTACGCCTCACGTTTTGCCAGGCGTGATCCGTATATTCATTTATGATGCTCGAAGCCCTTCCCCGCCCTGTCATCTTTGCCCATCGCGGAGCGTCGGCTCATGCGCCAGAGAACACTATTGCTGCGTTCGAACTGGCACTCGCGCAGCAAGCGGATGCTATTGAGCTTGATGTTAAGCTATCTTCGGATGGCTATGTGGTTGTCCATCACGACGACACGGTAGATCGCACTACCAATGGCAACGGCCGGATCAAGGATTTGTCTCTTGCCCAGCTAAGAAGCCTGGATGCGGGCAGTTTCTTTGCCGAGAAATTCAGGGGGGAAAAAATTCCCACCCTGGAAGATGTTTTCGAAGCCGTGGGCAAGCGCACATTCATCAATGTCGAATTGACGAATTACAAAACGCGGCGTGATTCTTTAGTGGAAACGGTGTGCATGTTGGTCAAAAAACATCAGATGCAGAAGCGTGTGATTTTCTCTTCCTTCTTTGCCTCGAACCTGTCAAGGGCGCGCAGCTATCTGCCCGAGGTGCCGCGTGGCTTGCTGGCGCTGCATGGCTTCTTGGGCTCGTGGGCGCGCTCCTTCGGTTTTGTATTCGGAAAGTATCAGGCATTGCATCCGTATCTCACGGATACAACCCAGCAGGAAGTGGCGCGCGTTCATCGCTTGAACCGTCGCGTCCACGTCTGGACGGTAAACAAGGAAGACGATATGCGTCGTCTCTTTAGCTGGGGCGTGGATGGTATCTTCACGGATGATCCTCTGCTCGCCGCGCGACTGAAAGCGGATTCCAAATGAGGCGAATGATCGGTCCATTCACCGGCGATCCGCGACCGGCCTGGAAGCGAAGCGGACTTTCCGTCCTGCGCTGTTTTTTGCTGCTGATGTTCCTGGCCTCTTTCCTGGGACCTTTACCCACTGCCCGCGCCCAATCACAAGTCCCTTTCTCGAAGGTGCAGGGCGTGCTGGCTTCGATGACCGCCGAAGAACGGGTGGGACAGTTGTTCCTGGTAACGTTCCAGGGCACGAACACAGAACCCGATTCCCAGATCTACGACCTGATTGCGAACCATCATGTTGGTGGTGTAGTGCTGCTGGCCGGGAATGATAATTTTGTTGCCGCTCCTGATACCGTTACGAGTGCGCACCAGTTGGTCAACTCGCTGCAAAGCATCGAAGCGCAGGTGACGACCCCTACGCCCGTCCCCAATCCCAATATCAAAGATGGGAGCAAGATCTATGTACCGCTGTTCATCGGAATTTCGCAGGAGGGCGATGGCGCACCGCACGATCAGATCCTGAGTGGTATGACGCCGCTTCCAGATGAGATGGCGATCGGTGCCACCTGGAAAACCGAGATGTCACAGCAGGTTGGCGAGGTGTTGGGAAGCGAGCTGAGCGCACTGGGTTTTAATTTGTTACTAGGACCGTCTTTGGATGTTGTGGAATCTCCTAACCCGGCTGCACAAATCGATCTCGGAACGCGCTCCTTTGGCGGTGATCCCTTCTGGGTGGGGGAGATGGGAAAGGCGTATATTGCCGGTTTGCACCGTGGCAGCAACTCGCGCATGGTTGTAGTTGCCAAGCATTTTCCTGGCAGCGGTAGCTCGGATCGCTCACCGGAAGAGGAAGTGGCAACCGTCCGCAAATCGCTCGAACAGTTGAAGCAGATCGAGTTACCTCCCTTCTTCAGCGTGACCAATGCCGTTGACCCAGAGAGCCTGGTGGACGGTGTTCTGGTCTCGCATATTCGCTACCAGGGCTTTCAGGGAAACATTCGCGCAACAACGCGTCCGGTCAGCTTGGATGCCTCGGCACTTTCTGCGATCATAGCATTGCCGGATTTTAAAAATTGGCGCACAAATGGCGGACTCGTGGTTAGCGACGCGCTCGGCAGCCAGGCGGTACGCGCATTTTATGCCCAGAGCGGGGAGAACTTTTCGCCGCGCGTGGTGGCGCGGGATGCCTTCGTCGCCGGGAGCGATCTGCTTTACTTGGGCAACATTGCTTCCGGCGATGGCAGTGATGATACCTATTCCGCAACGCTGCGAATTCTTGATTTCTTCACCCAGGAATACAAGAGCGATCAAGCATTCGCACAGCGCGTGGATGCGGCGGTGACTCGTATCCTTGCCCAGAAATTTCGCATGTACGATCTGTTTACCGCCTCGAACGTTCTGACGTCAGATGCAGGATTGGCAACCATGGGTGCCTCACAGCAGGTGATGTTCGATGTGGCACGCAATGCCGCGACCTTGATCAGCCCGGACCCTCAGGCATTGAATACGCTTCTGCCCACTTCGCCAAACCAAAACGACCGCATTGTTTTCCTGACGGATACGTCGAGTTATCAGCAGTGTGGCGGCTGTGTCCCTCAGGATGCGCTTGGAACCTTTGCGTTCCAAGACACGGTGGAACGTTTGTACGGTCCAGAGGGTAGTGCACAGATCTTTGCCAGCCGTCTGAATTCCTTCCCCTTGAGTGAGCTGGAATTGATGTTGAACGGCGAATCCAAAGAAAATATTGAGCCTTCCCTCGAGCGCGCCAATTGGATTGTCATTTCTTTGACCGATGTGAGCAAAGGACAAATTTCCCTCCTACGCCGTTTTTTCACCGAGCGTCCCAACCTTGTCCGTGACAAGAAAGTCATCCTGTTTTCGTTCACCGCGCCTTATTATCTGGATGCCACCGATATTTCCAAATTGACGGCTTATTATGCTCTATACAGCAAACAGCCCGCCTTCATTGAAGTTGCCGCACGTGTGCTCTTCCAGCAGATCATTCCTTTGCCCGCTGCCTCGCCGGTTTCCATTCCCGCCGTCGGATACGATCTCATCACAGCCACCTCTCCAGACCCCGCGCAGGTCATTCCCTTATCGTGGGGTGAGGAGGAACAAGTTCCATTAACACCGACAGTCGAATTAACACCGGTGACCGTTGAGCCCACGGACGTCCCGTTATATCGCATTGGTGATACGATCGCTGTTCGGGCGGGACCTATCTTTGACCACAATCACCGTTTGGTGCCAGATAATACGCCGGTCCGCTTTACGATGTCCATGCGCGATGAGAGCGGAAGTATCCTCAAGCCGATCGAATCCGTGACGACGGGTGGCATTGCACGCGCTTCGTTCGTGATTGATAGAGCTGGTGAAGTGCAGATCAGCGCCGCCAGTGAACCAGCGGTGGTTTCCCAGGTCCTACAGTTTGACGCCTCGAATCAGGGCTCGGCAGTTACTGTCGTCGTCCCAACGGTAAGCGTGACTCCGATCATCATTGTGCCCACCGTGAATACACCCGTTCCACAAAATGATCTCATCTCGCCCGATGGACATCCCCGTTTGGGCGTATGGTTGATCTCGTTGCTGGCATTATTTGGCGGGGCGATACTTGGGTATTGGGCAGTCAGTCGTATCATTACGCCACGCTGGGGATTACGCTGGGCGTTGTGTATTTTCTTGGGCGGGTTGCTTGGATATAACTACTTGGCATTGGATATGCCTGGCGCGGCAAATTGGATCGCCTCGGGCGGCGGCGCGTTGGGTGTGCTACTTCTAATTTTTGCAGGGGAAGCTCTGGGGATGTTGGGAGCCTGGGGATGGATGCGCTCGGTTAATGAACCAACGTCGCGAGCAAACTGATCAATAATAAAACGGCTGCGCTCCAGGCGAGCGTAGCTTCTGCCGGATGGGTAAGATAATCGGTGACGGGGAGGTTGCGCGCCCGCCGGATAGGAAGTGGAATCGTCGGCGATTCACGATAGCCTAGCAATGCCTGGCGTAATTCATCGATCGTTGCCGGCCGCTCATCGGGGTGCAGGGACATCGCCCATAGCACGGCGCGTTCTGTGCGCGGTGTTACGTCGGGGTTGATCTGACGCATAGGAACCAAACTGTCAGGTTGCAAAAAACGCTTGCGTGCGTCCGCCGGGGGTTCGTTCGTGAGCAGGTGATAGAGCGTGGCGCCAAACGAATAGATATCGGAGCGGATGTCGGTGTGGACATCACTGCCACCATATTGTTCTAGCGGGGTGTAGAGTGCCGTCCCCTGTCCCTGAATGATCGTGATCGTGATCTCCTCGGGAGCCAGGATTTTGACCAGACCAAAATCCACGAGCTTGATCAAACCGTTCGGCATCAGTTTTAGGTTGCTGGGCTTGATGTCGCGGTGGACAATGGGCGGGTCCTGCACATGCAGGAAGGTAAGGGCACTTGCCAGCTGATCTGCCCAGGAGAGGACCTCTTTTTCACGAAGGAATGTTTTGTCGCGGCGCGCTTCGATCATGAGCAGGCGCAAGTCTTTGCCGGGCACGTAGTCCATTACGAGATAATCGCGCGGACCATTGGAGAAGAAATCAGAAACTTTTGGAAGGTTGGGATGATCGAGGCGCGCGAGCACAGTAGCCTCGCGCAGGAATTGGTCGCGAGCCTCTTCTCGAATATTTTCTGGGAGGGCACGATCGTATTCGACTTCCTTCAACGCACACTGGCGGCCCTTGAGACGGGTATCGTCTGCAAGATAAATGGATCCCATGCCGCCCTGACCTATGCGTTCGCGAATCTTATACCGACCGCGTAACACCTCCCCATTCTTAAGGGGCGGAAGCAATCTTCTCCTTTTTCTTTATGCATTTCAATGCAGAGGCATTCGGCGTGGTCCTGCACAGAAACACATCTTAATGCTATATAATTATAATATACTCTCGTTGCATATCTTTCATTCCTCTGCAACATGAGACCTTCATGAACAATACTTTGGAAGAATATCCATTGCTGGTCGCCCAAGAGGGACCTCTCAAAGGCCAGCGCTGGCCCGTTAGCCAGACCCTCGTGTTAGGACGTGAGGCTTCGTGTGATGTAGTCGTGGCAGATCGCCAGATTTCCCGTTATCACGCGCGGCTGACGCCAACGCCGGAAGGTGTCATTCTGGAAGACCTGGGGAGCAAGAATGGCACACACCACAATGGCGTGCCGCTTGCAGGTCCCGTGGTGCTGCAGGATGGCGATCTCGTTTCGGTGGCACTGGCACAGCAATTCCTATTCTTGACCTCCGATGCGACCATGCCTCTGCTCGAAGGGGCGGCTCATCCCGGACGGTTGATGATGGACCAGAAATCACGCCGCGTGTGGGTTAACCAGCAACAATTGGTTCCGCCACTTTCGGCGCAACAATTCAAAATGTTATGGCTGCTCTACGAAAGCCAGGGACAGGTCGTCAGCCGCCCAGACCTGGTCACGGCAGTCTGGGGCGATGAGCAAGCTGCGGGAGTCTCCGACCAGGCGCTCGACGCGTTGATCCGCCGCCTGCGCGACCGCCTCGCCGCGCTCGACCCAACCCATCAATATATTTCCACCGTGCGCGGACATGGTGTGCGGTTGGATAACCCATCTACATGATTATGCCCCTCCTCGAGGGGTGTCCAGGTCACAACGGATGTGGCGTTTAATCCATTCCGAGATTGACTGAGTTCCATCAAAGATTAAGAGATTTTCTTCTACAGTCGGGATTTCAAATCCCCTGACAAGTTCTGCAAAATCAATATCTCGAACCAAGGGGCGCGTCTGATCTGCCAGATTTGCTTGACGCCGCTGCTCGATCTCCCGGATTGGGAGATCGATATAGACGACGTAAACAGAACTGTCACTTTGTTGAGCGATCATGCGTAGACGATCCCGCCCAGCTCGATCATAATTCACAGCA
>DATHUN010000249.1:0-15525 GCA_035462205.1 Anaerolineales bacterium | reverse complement strand
GAAGATATGATTTCCAATTTGAAGAGGCTTCATTGATTCTAATCAAGCCGCCTGGAGCAGCGTTGTTGAATTAGGGAATCTGATCGAGCGGGCGTCCCAGCCAGGCTTCGGCTTCGTTGATATCGGTAAATAATTTCATCGCAGCGGCGGCTTCCGGCAATGCGAGGGCGGCAACCTCGCGGATCGCGTTGGCAACCTTCTCATCCGCAACGACAACCGCTACCCGGATCTGCCGCGCCGAGGGGTCGCTATTCGCTTCCACCGCCAGGCGGATCGCCTTTTCAGGAATTTCCTTCACCTGGCGTAGATCGTACAGATTACGAGTCCGGCGGTCTACGCCGAGCAAATGCTCCATGGCAAACTCACGCCAATCGTTGATGGTTGTATCCGAAAGATCGGTAAACGTTAAGGTCATGCCCCCATCGCCGCGGCGTACAACAGTAAATCCAACCCCAGGTTTGGGAGTCCAATTAAGCGGTTTAATCTGATTCATTCTTCGCCTCCGTCTAAATATGAGGCGATTATACTCGTATCCATTTGTAGCCTTGCCGGGGCTGAAACATTTTGTAAGATGAGTTATGCGACTTGTCGAATTCCTCCCAGATTGCAGGATGCAAGCATGTCTCTTACCGTCTTTTGTGTCACCGGGTGCACCAAATCGGGAGCTATGTCCATCAAGGGCAACAGCACAAAGCCCCGCTCATGCAGGCGCGGATGCGGGATGGTCAGCGTCGGTGTGTTCAGCACAAGATCGTCATAAAAGAGAACATCAATATCGATCAAGCGCGGACCGTTGCGGAAGGAGATCTGGCGGCCCAGTATGGTTTCCAGTCGCTTGATGTGTTTGAGCAGAGGCTCGGGCTGCAGATAGGTCTGTACCTTGAGTGTCTGATTGAGAAACGGGGGCTGGTCTTCATATCCCCAGGGCGGTGTTTCATAAACGTGGGACTTCGCTTTGACGGTCATCTGCGGAGATAATGCAGCAATCGCCTCCTTTAGATTCTCAAAACGGTTGCCCAGGTTCGAACCCAGAGCAAGATAGACGATATGTTGGTCAAAATTTGTCATACGATCATCAGCTTCATGATCTGCTCATCCAGAGCGAGCGATTTCCCTTCCGAATAAGCAGCTTCATAATTGGATTTGCCCAGCTTTTTCTTTCCCTGCATCAGTACTTCCTGGAGGGCTTTCAGGTCAGGCTCAAGCAAGCGAACGCTGTCGCGGTTCATCAGCGTTTCAATCAGCGCGCACAGAGACACCGCTCTTTTGTAATCTTTCTCTTCGAAATAGCAGCGCGCGAATGCAACCACACACGCAAGCTGACCAGGAATATCCTCCAGGCTGCGATTGCCACGCAGGCTTTCCTGAATCAGAACACGCGCCCGGACCAAGTTCCCAGCGTGGATGGCTGCGTAGCCCATCATCCTTAACGGGAACGGCTGTTGTACTTCGTCGCCAATCGTTTGAAAGACGGCAAACGCTTTTTCTGCCGCACGGCCGGCCTTGGCGTATTGCTCTTTAATCATATAAAGAATGGCAAGGTTAGAATAGCTGACACCTTCCGAATGGCGGTCGCCGATTTTCAGGGTCATCTCCAGACTGCGCTCGAGATAATTGATGGCAGCATCGTAATGATTGTGATATCGGTTGATTGCTCCCAGGCTCAGCAGCGCATGGCTCTTGCCCCACAGATCGTTCGTGCGGCTGGCGATTGCCAGAGCCTCTTCCAGCGTGGATTGGGCGCGTGCATAGTCCCCCTGGCGGCCGAGTAGCATGCCCAGGCTTGTCAATGACATACTAAGCTGTGAAGGATAATTCTCCTCCCAACACAACGAGATGGACTCTTCAAACGCTGTATGTGCTTCCTGGTACTGTCCCAGATTGAGCAGAATTTCCCCTAGATAAAATAATGCGCTCGCCAGGCTGCGCTTCTCGCCAAGCGGCCGCGCAAGCAGGATGGCTTCCTCACACAATTTTCTGCCGGTGGCGAAATCAAACATGTAATTTGCCATCGCACCGGCGCGGAGCAGGATCTTGGTTCGAAGTGGCTGTTGGTCCGATTCCGTTACGCAATTCAAATACAGGGTCAGGCGCTCGAACCCTTCACGGAAGTAACTACGAGCGATCCAAAACATGCTGACCGAGGCCGCCAGGCGCAAGGCATCCGAAAGTTCTGCTTGCGGATGCAAACCCCATTCCAGCGCGGCGCGCAAATTATTATGCTCCTGATCGCCGGCTAATGCCCATTCGATCTGATCGAAGCCATCGATATGCCTTTCCATCTGCTCGGCAAAATCTGCGTAATAGGCGAGGTGCCGATTCCTGGTTTGCACCTCTTCGCCTGAACTCTTCAGTTTTTCGAGCGTGAAATCATGAATTGTTTCCAAAAAGCGGAAGCGTGTCTCATGCTCCTGCTTCTCGGTGAGGACCAGTGATTTATCCACCAACTGGATGAGCAGATCGAGTACCTCGGCGCGGCTCAAAACGGGATTGGCATCCGGTGCTTCCCAGCCGCAGACTGCTTCCGCAGCGTTAGTCGTCCAGCCATCCGAGAACACTGCCAGGCGGCGCAGGAGGGCGCGTTCGGCCTCCGACAGAATGTTGTAACTCCACTCGATTGCGCCGCGCAACGTCTGCCGTGACGTACTGGACGAATCGCGCGTACCGCGCGCCACCCAGTCGAGCCGGCGGTCGAATTGGGTGAGCATTGCCTGTGGGCTGAGGATCCTGCTGCGCGCGGCAGCCAGCTCGATGGCGAGCGGCAAACCGTCCAGGCGGCGGCAGATTTCGGCAATCGCGTTGAGATTTTCAAGTGTGAGCTGGAACTCGTGGTCCACGGCCTGCGCACGTTGGGCGAACAACTGGATCGCGGCGTAATCGATCAATTGGCTTGACTCGAGGACGGTATCCGCCTCGCCTTTTTGTGGCAGTGGCAGGGGAAGGACAGAAAACTCGCGTTCCCCGGTCACCCGTAATGCCTCGCGGCTGGTGATCAAGGCTTTGACCTGCGGTGAATTGCCCAATAATTGAACTAACTGCGGGGCGGCGCTTAAGATGTGTTCGAAATTGTCGATGACTAACAAGATATTCTTTTGTCGCAAATTGCCGATCAAATGACTCATCAGCGAATTGCTGGACGTTTCTTGAATGCCCAATGTATTTGCCAATGCAGCAAGCATCTCTTGGGGCTCACGAAATGGCGCCAAATCCAGGAAGACCGCTCCTTGCGCGAACATCCCGACGACTTCGTTGGCGACTTGAATTGCCAGGCGCGTCTTACCCACACCCGGCGGACCCACGAATGTGACCAGACGCACATCGAAGCGCATGAGCAGCTTGGTGACAGTTTCCACTTCCTTTTCACGACCCAGCAGCGGGGTAAGGCTTAACGGGAGCTGGTTGAGCGGGGATTCCAAGATCGGGAAGGTGGCATCTGTTTTCGGGGAAGAAGAAGCGGAGCTTAGTCCGGATTTTCGAGGAGCGATGGTTTTCTCCTCGCTGGCTGCCAGGCGCAACAGACGCTCAGTCCAGCGCGGATCATCCTCCAACCCTAGTGCCGGAATAAAGCGCGCCATCAACGTGGCAATATCCGGGATGCGCTCGTTCTTCTCCAGGCGGCTCATGTACGAGTAGTGATAACCCACCTGGAGAGCCAGCTCGCGCTGGGAAAGTTCGGCGCGCTCGCGCAGGTAGCGGAGCAACTCCCCAAAGTTGTGGAAAGAATCGGGACCGAGGGTGCTGGCTCGCCCTATCATACGAAGATTGTACATCATCTGCCCCCTCCTGCCTCCCCCATTTTCCGACAGAAATTCGTCCCAAAATGGGGAAGTGTCAGGAATTGACGGAGGGGTCGAAGAGTCAACACTCTTTGTCAACAAATGGCAACATTTTGAGGGACGCTTTGGCTAAACTACAAACAATCGAATTCAACCTTCACAGGTATCAGATTTGGAGAGAAACATGAACACACAACAAATTCAACTCGTTCAAGAATCGTTTGCTAAGGTCCGCCCGATCGCCGATCAGGCCTCCGAGACCTTCTATGAGCGCTTGTTCGAAATTGCCCCGTCCTACCGCGCGATGTTCAAGGGCGATATGCGGAAACAGGGCGCCATGCTGATGAGCACGCTGGGGCTGGCGGTAGGAAGCTTGAACAACCTGGAGACCATCATCCCGGCCGTGCAGTCGCTCGGACGGCGCCACGCTGGTTACGGTGTGACTGCCGAACATTACCAGCCCGTCGCCGAAGCCTTCTTGTGGACACTGGAATACTACCTCGGTGATGCCTTCACCCCCGAATTGAAGGAAGCCTGGGTGATCGCCTACACTACCTTGGCAACGGTCATGATCGAAGCCAGTGAGACCGTGCCTGCCTAACTCACACAATACATTCTAAGTACAGGGAGATGTAGGTATCCCCATCTCCCTGTCTTAAGCAACAATTTGATGGTCTCTTTCGTTTATTCTAAAAAGGAGAGTGTTCCATGTGCCTGAAATCTGAACAAGCTGTAGATTTGTACAACAAAGCCTGTCGCTCGGAACAGGAAGGTCAAGTCAATCTGGCCGAAGTCTATTACCTGAAAAGCTGGTCATTGTTCGAACAGGCAGGTGGATGCAATTGCTTGAATGCTGCCAACACGCTGAATGCGTTGGCATTTTTACGCTGGTCTCGCCAGGATTATGTCGGCGCCCTCAGCGTTGCTAAGGCCTCCAAAAAGATAATGGAAACCAGTGGCAATATCTTTCCAGGTGCGGATGCAGATCTCATCCGCAGCACCGCCTGGGAACTGGTCGACCAGGTTTCGTATGAGTTGATGCTCGCTTCCGGGGTGGTGAATCAATCGCATTAGGCAGGAACGGAATGATCGTCATAATGGTGGACTAGATCGGCGGCCAGCCAGTCTTCGATATCGCGGTTCAGAAACGCATCCTCCGGTAGTTTGGCGACGATCTCAATCAGTGCCGAACGGACACTTTCAAAATGTTTTAGTAAGTCCTCCTCCGTCCAGGAGGAGAATTTTTTCTTCAGCATCCCGTTGAACTCATCCACATCCGGATCCGTCCAGGTGAAGCCCGGCGAGCCGAGAATTCCCTGAATGATTCGGGCAGCTTCTTCCCACCAACCGATAATATGTCCGAGCATGTCGTGGAAACTATCAACGCCCTGCTTGGATAAAAATTCCTTTTGTTTTTCTGCGTCCAACCGTCGAAAATTCTCCACGTAAGTTGACCACTCGTTTTCGAGCATGTCCAAACTCAGAAATCGACTCAACGCGACGAGATGCTCGCGGGCATGCAGGATAACAATGCCGTTCAGCCAGGAGCGGACGCGGCGATTCTCGAAGACAGTCTCATTCATTGACCTGAGGTCGGCCACCATTTTTCGACGCGTGTTCTCATAATGAGTCATAAACTCCGCTTCATTCCAGGTCTTATAGCGGGCAACCGCTTCAGCGTTGAAGATGTCAAAGTCATATTTCTTGCGCTCAAACTGGCGCTCGTCGGCGATCGCGGCCACGACCTCCATGCCTTCTACCCACCACGCCAGAATATGTGCCAGCATATCCCGAAAGGACTCATATCCTGTTTCCTTGATCCGCTTTTCCTGTTCGTCTCTGGGCAGACGAAGGAACCGTTTGACATAGGTCCCCCATTCTTGCTCTAGATAATCCAGTGTGCGCTGCTTGGTGACTGCCATTCGACTCTCCTCGAAAACGACCCTGGTGGACGTGCTATACTCGATAACGCTATTGTACCCGCTTACCGATTCGCAAAAGAGGAGCGCTCGCATGGATGCCTTTATGGAACTTGCTATACAAGAAGCAAAAGCTGCTCTCGCCAATGGCGATTATCCATATGGCGCCGTGTTGGTACGAGATCAGCATGTGATTGGTGTGGGAAGAAACCACATGAACACGCATAACGATCCCACCAGCCATGCGGAGATTGAGGTGCTGCGGTCCGCCGGCCTGCAAGAAAACTATACCGGTGCGGTGATGTACGCCAGTGCCTTTCCCTGCATTATGTGCGCCGGTCCGATTGTTATGCTGGGAGTGCCAAAAATCGTTGTCGGCGCGAGCTGGGATGGTTGTGAATCCTCCCAGACCTTGATGGAGGCACATGGGGTGGAAATCCAGGTATTGGAATTGGAGGAATGCAAGGAATTGTTGAAATGATCTCTGCGTTCCCTGTTTCTGTCATTGATTATTCCCCTGATTATCAAGCTTTCATCCGCAAAATATTGACCAAGATCGGTTGGGCGGAGCAATACATCTCTGCCATGGAAAGTGCGGCGGATGTCTTCTCGAAAGACAAAGGGAACTATGGTGTGTATCTTGCCATGGTAAACAAGGAACCCGCTGGATATCTTTATGTCCAATATTATGCTTGGAATCAGCTTTGCCAGATCCAGGGACTTGCCGTCGAACCGGACTTCCAAAGAAAGGGAGTCGCGTCTGCACTCGTCGCTCGCGCCGAAGAATTTGCGCGCTCGAAACACGCCCGCGGCCTCTACGTCGATACTCCGACCACAAACACGGGCGGGCGAAAATTTTATGAAGCAATTGGCTATCAGTTCGGCTACCTCATGCCGCGTTATTATGAAGATGGCTTGGATGGCGTGACATATCAAAAGTTCTTCCATGGTCAGAAATAATGGCTGTACTCAAACCGACTCGTTCTGATCTGCTTGCCGCACAACATAAAAAACTCCGTGATGTGATCGCTCCGGGGTTGCGCATCTTATTTTGTGGTATCAACCCCGGATTGTATTCTGGCGCGACCGGCTTTCATTTCGCTCGTCCTGGCAATCGCTTCTGGCCGACACTGCATCAGGCGGGTTTTACACCGCGTTTGCTTTCTCCTTCTGAACAACGAGAACTTCTGGCGCTTGGCTATGGCATCACCAATTTAGTCGCGCGAACGACTGCCACAGCGGACGAACTCAGCGCGCAGGAATTACTCGCCGGCCGAAAACGATTACACAGCAAAGTGAAACGCTATCAACCGCGCGTCGTGGCGGTGCTAGGGATCGGCGCCTATCGAGTGGCATTTCAAGAGCCAAAAGCTGTCCTTGGATTACAGCCTAACAAGATAGCCAATTCCGGCGTATGGATTTTGCCCAATCCCAGCGGACTCAATGCTCATTACCAATTGGCAGATTTAGTCGAACAGTTTCGGATTTTACGAGAGGCAGTATAAATTTATGGGTTCCCCAAATAATTCCACGCACTTTGAAGATCATTTTTCCAAACAATCCCAAACCTATGCACAATATCGCCCTCAATATCCCGAGGAGATTTATGCTTACCTTGCCTCGCTCGCCCCGGGGCGGTCGCTTGCCTGGGATTGTGGGACCGGCAACGGTCAAGCGGCGATTGGGCTGGCGAAATACTTTGACAAGGTTTATGCCACCGACGCAAGCGCCGAGCAGATCTCGCGCGCCTACGGACATCCCAACGTGGAGTATCACGTCGAGCCGGCTGAGCACACCTCGCTGGCTGATGCGTCTGTGGACCTGGTGACGGTCGCTGTGGCGATTCACTGGTTCAACTTCGACGACTTTTACCGGGAAGTTAAACGCGTCCTGAAGCCCAACGGTATCCTGGCGGCATGGACATACCACCTGCCAGAAATTGCCCGTGCGATTGATCCATTGCTCAACCGTTATTACGGGGAGATCCTAGATGGATTCTGGCCGGAACGCATCCGTTACCTGCATGAGAAATATAAAACCCTCCCCTTCCCGTTTGAAGAAGTTCTTTCTCCTGCGTTCGAAATGCGAGCCAATTGGAATTTAGACCAACTTGCTGGCTTTCTCGATAGCTGGTCGGCCACACAGCGATATAAGGAACAAAAAGGTAGCCATCCCCTTGAAGTGATCTGGAATCCATTATTGCAAGCCTGGGGAAATGAAAAGGAACCCAGACTTGTCCGCTGGCCTCTGCATTTTCGTATCGGACGCAACACACCTTAAGCTTTATAACCCCGCTTTTTTCAACAGCCTTTCGATCGCGGTGACTGTCACCGGGTGATGCTTCTCACGGACGCGTTCCAACAAGGGACGTGCCCGGTCACGTGACCACTCTGTCCCAATCATGGCGCGCATCACGGGCATGATGTACAACATACGCCCAATTCTCTCCACAAAATTCTCGATTTGAGGCAGCACTTCGTGATATCCGCTGGCAAGGCAGGCGGCATAAAAATACGAGTAAAAGTAATCGTCATTTCGTTTTCGCAATTCGAAAATATCTTCGATCGCCTTGCAATCTTCGACAGAAATCTTTTTTGGCAATCCCTGCAGAAACAACAGAATTTGATAACGGTGCCAATCCTGCACCTGCTCTTTTGCAGGAAGCGTGCCCTGCTCAAAATCACGGAGCGCGTTTTTGACTTCGTCGTACAAATGCGATTGTGGCTTGTGCCACGATTCAGGCATGCCGGGTTTGTAGACCCAGGCGGCCACATCTACTTTTTCAAATACATCCGGCAGCTCTGCTTTTAGAAAGTCAAGAAATTGTTCGGTCATCAACGATTGGAACTGGAAGCTCTTCATGTACTTATGGATGAACGCATCGAATCGCTCACGTCCCACCGCGTACTCACATTCCTTCAAAAAGAAGCAGCCCTTGGTGTAGGCGAGAACGCTCACCGTCGAATCGGTTTCCTCCTTCTCGGCGGGAAGTTTCAAACAGGTGAGCGGAGAGTCCGCGCCGACACGCTGGATGATTTCCAGTGTACGTTTTTCATCATAGACCGCGTTCAAGTCGGTCACGTCCTTGCCTTCCAGGATTTCTGTAATGCGCGTTTCGGCGTAGGTGGTCCAGCCCTCGTTTAGCCAGAAATCCTGCCAGGTGGCATTGGTCACCAGGTTTCCAGTCCAGGCATGGGCAAGCTCATGCGTCACCAGCGAAGCCTGTCCACGTGTGCCGATCATCGCGGTCGGCGTCAAAAAGGTGAGTCGCGGGTTTTCCATCCCGCCGAATGGGAAGGATGGCGGCAGCACGAGCATATCGTAGCGCCCCCACAGGTATGGACCTAATAGTTTTTCAGCTTCAACGATCGTCCGCTCGATCTCACCGAACTCCCAGGCGGCTGCATCGACGATTTCAGGCTCGGCATAAATTCCTGTACGTGAACCGAGTTCGCGGAAGTCTAGATTGGCGACCGCGATCGCGAACAAATAAGAAGGGATTGGCTGCGGCATGTTGAATTGGAACAATCCTCTTCCTCCTAGACCCTCTGCCCGCTCGGCCGCCAGGACCACAGTCAGCTCTTCCGGCGCTTCCACTTTGGCAGAATACGTGAACCGCACCGACGGCGTATCCTGGCACGGAAAGATGCTGCGTGCATTGCTTGTCTGGCATTGGCTGAATAAAAACGGATGCTTGCCGCCGGCGGTCTGCGAAGCATTCATCCATTGCAGCGCACGCGCTTCGGGCGAGGTACGAAACTTTAAAGTAAAACCTGGTTCGCCATCCAGATTTTTGAGATGTAAACGCTTTCCCAAAACATCATCGCTTGCATCAAACTCCCACTCCAAGTGGCGATCGGCAACGTGCGCATCGTTCATCTCGATTTTGAACGTATCCAAAAACAATGAACCCTGTATGGGCTGCCGCATTTGATAGGTGGCTTCAATATCCAATATTCGGGTCGAAAAATCCACTCGGATGCGGAAATCAATATGCTTGATCGTGCCCTGGGTCAGATCCGTATAGGACGTAGGGTCGTGAAGGGTCATTTAGATTCTCCAAAAGATTACCGCGCTTCGTCTCCGCTACCCTTCGGGTAGGATGTCTGCGCGAGATCATTTCACAACATTCATAAAATCTGCAAACAAGCCGTATGCCGTTTCGACGGGACCGCCGCTCATACCTGCGCGCTCGCTAACGGTGATCGAGTAATCGGGCAATACATCCGTGCGGAAGGTCACGCCTGTGGACGAGTTCATCATCTCATATAACGGCGATGTCCCATCCACGAGTTGGGGGGCAACACTAGCGGTGACTGTCCCATCAGTTCTCTCCGCCGAACAGACCAATTTATAGCGTTTACCTTCGGCTTGGGCCTGGGTGATCATCTCTGAGGTAATGCCGCGGATGCCCGTCGGGTGAACCTGTTGTGGTGTAAATGGAGTATCCATCAGAACCGTGACGAGTGCCGCTACCTTGATCGCCGCGTCCCAACCATCCACATCGTTGGTAGGATCGGTCTCAGCCACGCCGACCGATTGGCAATACTTTACCGCGTCTTCATAAGACGTCCCATTCTCCATTCGGGAAAGGATGATATTTGTGGTCGCGTTGAGAATGCCTCGGAAGGAAGAAAGCTCTGCCAGCGGGAATGCCTCGCGAAAAACCGAAAAGACCGGTGCGCCGCCGAGTACGGTGGATTCAAATAAAAATCTTCTACCCTTTGATTTTGCAAGCTCTGTCAGCTCGCGGTAGCCGTGGACGACAGGTCCCTTGTTGGCGGTGATGGCATGCTGACCAAGATTCAGCGCGAGACGGATGTGATCGAGCGCGGGTTGTCCCGTTTGCGTGTTGACCGGCGAGTTTTCGAACATAACATTCGCCTGCGATTTTTGGATCACGGCGACGGAGTCATTCAATGCGATCGTGGAGAGTGAGGAGATCGACTGTCCACTCTCTACGAGCTCCAGAGCTTGTTGTGCATCCAAGCCTTGCGGATTGACGGCAAACCCATGCCTGCCGGTTGCGATGCCGGTGACGGAGCAGGTAACGTCATATTGTTCCTTGAGCAGATTGCGCTTGCGCTCGAACAATCGGACAAGAGCACGGGCGACATTTCCGAACCCGATGAAGGACAGACGATAATGGGACATAAGAGGCTCCTAATGTGGGCTTCTTGAATTATAAGCGCCGGGGCGACCCGCCCTGAGCAATGCAGTAAGATCAACAGGGACGCGTTTCGCATCCAATGATCGCGATAACGCCCCTTTTTCCCCCTCGTTAATAAGTTTGCAAAATTGGTCCATGGAAAGAGAAAGGATAAAACGATGGCGAAATGTGATGTCTGCGGCAATGACTATGATAAGTCATTTGAGATCATTAAGGGCGGCGAGAGTCGTACGTTTGACTGCTTTGAGTGCGCCATCCATGCCATGGCGCCCCGCTGCGCGCACTGCGGCTGCAAGATCATTGGTCATGGAATGGAAGTCGGCGACAGCGAATTCTACTGCTGCGCACATTGTGCCCAGCAACACACTGTAAGTAATTTGAAAGATCGCGTCGATACGGAAGAGAGCGCACAAAGACACATGTAACAATGTAGGGATGGGCGCCCTCATCAGGGTGCTTTGCGAGCTGCCCATCCCTACGAATTTATAATGGGGGCCAGGGCAGCGCGCGCCTGTCGCGGGGCTGACGGGGAAAGATTCCCTTTTTGCGCAGATATTCTGCCCGGGCACACAAGGCCGAGATCTCGCTCGAATTGAGATACGGCTCCAGATCCGCCAGCAGGCTGCGGCTGAGAGCGAGACGTTCGAGGAGATTTGCCGGGATTTTCTGCCCGGCGAAATCCCACAGCACGGTCCGCAATTTGTCTTCTTCGTGGAAGCAGATCCCGTGATCGATGGCATATAAATCGTGCGTTTCGTTTTCGAAAAAGATATGTCCGCCCTTGCGGTCGGCATTGTTGATGAGCAGATCGAACAACGCCAGCGGGCGAAGGAGCTGCTTGTCATCGCTGGTGAAATTGAAGTAGTGATAGTTGGGATCGTACTCAATGAATTGCTGCAGCGATCCCGCACCATGCGGACCATCGGGGCGCAGCGTGGTAAAGGGGACAATGTGAAAACCAAGCGCCTCGCTGACCAGATAGGCAGCCACCTCACGCAAGGCAAGCGTGTTCTCCGGGAAGTCCCAAAGCGGCTGCTCCCCCCGGCTGGGCTTGTAGACGGCCGGATACGAGGCACCTTCATGGCGAACCTCCACCAGAAAGGTATAGTTGGAACCGAGTACGAATTGTCCCTTCAGTTCATAATCGCCACACTGCAAGGCAGTATGAAGTTTTTTGTAAGAGTCTGGAGTCATTCGAAATTCTATTGTCTTATTAATAAAATAATTCTTCGCTAAGAAATAGCCTTTTGGTTATTCAACGAGTTGGCAATGTGCGTGTGACACTCGTTTTCTCTGGTACTCCAACAAAATTAAGTTGGCGCGTAATTCAGCCGCATATGGAATAAATTACCATCCATTTCAGGTTGTCCGAGCACTAGTGTCTAAAGAGAAGCCTTGCTATTGATGCAAGGCTTGCTATCCAACTCCCTTAATGTTTGTATCCATTCTTTTTCGGACAGAAATGCCCTTCCGGTTCTATCGGCTGACCACACTGCGGACAGACAGGTCGGCCCCGCGAGACGACTTCCACGCCCCAGCGCGCCAGCATCCGTACTTGCGTGCGCGACGCCCAAAAGCGGACGACCGCTGCCGACTCGGGATCCTCTTCTTCCGTCAGTAGTTCCTTGGTGAAAACCACCACGCGGTCCCGATCCTTATCATAACCGAGCCCAATCTCCCCGACCCGGAAGAGCGGATCGACAGGCGGGTTGATGTGCATAATGTCTTCCACGTAATCGCCCGAAGCCTCGGGCAGTTCCGGATTCTGTTCGCTAACCTGGGAAAGGAATTGTTCGATACCGATTGCCATGGATTGTAGTTGTGCTTTTTCTATGATGACTGTAATGGTGCGCTGGTCTTGATAGGCCTGCAGATAAAACACGCGCTGGCCGGGTTTCCCAATCGCGTCAGCGGTAATATGATCACAGGGGTCTACATCAATTTCAAAACGTGGCATATGTTAAGTTCCCTTTACTGAAGCGGAGTATACCACCCCCTTTTTAGCCTGCCCCAATTGCCAGCGTTGATATTTAGAATAATCATACAAAGTCTCCAAGCGGGATTTCGGGCACCTCCCTTGTGCGCCGCGAAGGTACCTGGCGAAGATTGGGCGAATGGGGCTGGGGCGTTATAATTCGATTACCTTAGCCAAAGGAGAGAGTATGTACGATAAAAAGAAATTGGACGAATTAACCGATTCCCTGAAAAAATGGGAGGAGACTTCATTAAAGAAGGCATTATCGTCCCTGCCGGAGAAAACAGACGAATTCATCACGACATCCTCCGAACCGATCAATCGGCTCTACACCCCGCTGGATGTGGCGGATATGGATTACGCCTCCGACCTTGGATTGCCGGGCGAGTACCCGTTTACGCGCGGTGTCCACCCGACGCTGTATCGCTCCAAGCTTTGGACGATGCGCATGTTCGCCGGCTTCGGCACCGCCGAGGAAACGAACGCGCGCTTCAAATATCTACTGGACCAAGGCCAGACAGGTTTATCGATTGCGTTTGATCTGGCTACCTTGATGGGTTACGATACCGACCAACCCGAAGCATTGGGCGAATTCGGCAAGTGCGGTGTTGCCGTCTCTTCGTTAAAAGACATGGAGATTTTGCTCGACGGCATCCCGCTTGATAAAGTATCCACAAGCATGACGATCAATTCACCGGCCGCGATCATCTGGGCGATGTACATTGCCGCGGCGGAGAATAAAGGCATCCGCCCCGACCAGCTGCGCGGCACGATTCAAAATGATATCCTCAAAGAGTTTATTGCCCAGAAGGAATACATTTTCCCGCCCGAACCGTCCATGCGGCTGGTGGTGGACACGATGGAATTCGGCTCCCAGAAGGTGCCGCAGTGGAACACGATCTCGATCAGCGGTTACCATATTCGGGAAGCTGGTTCCACCGCCGCCCAGGAGCTGGCATTCACGCTGGGGGATGGGCTGGAATACGTCCGCTGGGGCATTGCCCGCGGCATGAACGTGGATGACTTCGCCCCGCGTCTTTCGTTCTTCTTCAACGCTCACAATGACTTCTTCGAAGAGATCGCCAAGTATCGCGCCGCCCGTCGCATTTGGGCGCGTGAGATGCGCGAAACGTTCCAGGCAAAGAATCCGCGCTCCTGGCTGCTGCGCTTCCATACGCAGACCGCGGGCGTGAGTCTCACTGCCCAACAACCGGAGAACAACGTTGTGCGTGTGGCGATTCAGGCATTAGCAGCTGTCCTTGGCGGTACGCAAAGCTTGCATACGAATTCACTCGACGAAGCGCTGGCTCTGCCCTCCGAGCACGCTGTGACGATCGCCCTGCGCACACAGCAGATCATCGCCGAAGAATCGGGGGTGACGAATACGGTGGATCCTCTTGGAGGCAGCTTCTTCGTCGAGGCGCAGACCGATCGCATGGAACAGCAGACATATGATTATTTCCGGCGTGTGGAGGAATTGGGTGGCGTGATCCCCGCTATCGAAAAGGGATTCTTCCAAAGCGAGATCGCCGATGCCGCCTATCGCTATCAACGCGAGATCGACCTGGGCATCCGCAAGATTGTCGGCGTCAATGCCTATGCAGAAAAGAAGCCGCTCACGGTTCCTATCCTCGAAATGGATCCGAAGGGATATGATCGGCAGGTCAATCGTTTACAGGAGCTTCGTAGTATTCGCGATAATGGACGCGTCGGACAAAGCCTCGATCGCCTGCGCCTGGCGTTGGAAGGAACCGGAAATACAATGCCTTATTTGATGGAATGTGTTCATGCCTATGCAACGTTAGGGGAAATCATCCAGGTGATGAAAGAAGTGTTGGGAGTGTATGAAGAACCGACGATGATATAAATTGTGTCAGGTATCAAGTGTCATGTGTCAGGCGCACATGACACTTTTTTAAATCATTAGGAGATGACTATGGCAATGATTTCGCGCTTTGAAGATATACAGGCGTGGCAAGAGGCGCGTCAGTTGGTGAAAATGATTTATAAAATTACCAGCATAGGCATGTTCGCCAAGGACTTTGAGCTGCGAGACCAAATTCAACATGCATCTGTTTCTGCATGACCAATATTGCAGAGGGTGTTGATTGTCATTCTAGAGTTGAATTCGGTCGGTTCCTTGGAATTGCTAGAAAATCCTCTGTTGAAGTCCAGCCTTTACTTTATACTGCATTCGATCTCGCGTACATTTCAGAACAACAGCTTAAAGAATACTATGAGCAAACGCGAAAGACCAAGGCGCTTATCGGTGGTTTCAAGCGTTCGCTAAGTAAATGAAGCTGACACTTGACACCTCGCACTTGACCTCATCATCTAAATGTTACCTTGTCGTGCGAGAAGTTGTACAATTACGGACATTACTTTGAATCCTCACGGAGGCAGTTATGGCAACAGCCAAAAAAGGTGTAATTGGTATATTAACGGGTGGCGGCGACGTCCCCGGCTTAAACCCGGCGATCCGGGCGGTGACCATTCGCGCCACGCGCGAAGGTTATCAAGTCATTGGCATTCGCCGCGGCTGGGCGGGGCTGATCGATATGGTCCGCGAGAAGGATGCGGACAACAGCAATAATTTCCAATTTTTGAACGAGGAAACGGTGAACCGGGCCGGGCGCACGGGCGGCACGTTCCTGCATACCTCGCGCACGAATCCGGCGAAGGTCA
>DATHUN010000248.1:0-3746 GCA_035462205.1 Anaerolineales bacterium | reverse complement strand
CTTTCGTTTCGAAGGGCGTGTTCCAGCCCGATAGGAATTGCGATTATTTGCCCATCTTTGAGTGACACCTCCGTTTGATCTAAAGTGAGGATCGCATTTCCTCGGATCACCCACACTGTTTCCACTTGTTCAGCATGGCGATGGCGACCCACAGCCGCACCAGGCGGAACCTGGATCACATTGACGTTCGCGAATGGATTATCCGACGTGGTCAGCAGATCCTTCATGGAAATGCCAGGAAAGCGAGCGTGCTCCTGCCATGCTCCGGCTGCAAGATCAGCCACACGCGGCATCGTAATCAATTCATTTCCATTCCGCCGCATACGTTGAGGGCCTGCCCCGTAATATAGGCCGCGTTCGGCGAACATAGGAACGAAACAACACCAGCAACATCTTCCGGAGTTTCAATTCGACCAAGCGGGATACGAGAGACCATCCGATCCAGCGATTCTCGCGCTGTGATTCCCAGGACACTGGCGCGAATTTCATGAATGCCGCTGGTCATGGGTGTATCCACTACACCTGGGCAAACGGCATTCACCGTGATGCCTCGCGGCGCAAAGGCCAACGCCGCCGATTGCGTCAAACTGATCACAGCAGATTTTGCAGCTGCATAATGTGGCTGGTCCGGCCGACCCGACCGGCCCGATATCGATGACAGGTTGACAACGTGACCCCCTTCGGACATATATGGAACAGCAAACTGCATAGCAAAGAAAACAGTCTTCAGATTCAGCGTCAGAATAGCATCCCACTCCTGCTCCGTGATCTCAAGGAACGGCGTGATAAGCACACGACCTGCATTATTTACCAACACACGTATTTCGCCCCACTCTGCAGCAAGAGAGATCGCTTTTTGAATTTCACCCAGTTTTGTGAGATCTGCCGTTAGCCCCAGGGCGCTGGCCCCCAAAGCCTCAATCTCTTTCCGGACCTGATCCAATGCAATAGGATTTATATCTACGATTGCTACTGCAAATCCATCCTGCGCCAGGCGACATGCAATCGCCCTGCCGATTCCCTGACCGGCGCCAGTGACGATCGCGACCCTCGACCTGGATGGACCATTATTCATGCTTCGGATCCTTGTGGGATTGTGATATATCTTCTAGCACGTTGCGTGAATAGATCAGATGTTTCGTCATCGCCTGGCGCGCCGCCTCCGCATCTCCGTTCTCGACCGCTGTAACGATGGCTTCATGCTGGTCAAAGACCTCTTCCACCGGACGCGGAAAATCCTCCCAGGTCAATATGATCTGCTCGCGTAACTGACTGATCAATGGTGCAAGCAGTACTTTGAAGAGATCGTTTTGGGTGGATTCTGCCAGAGTGATGTGCAGGCGAAAGTCCAGCTCAGCCATTTGCTTAGCGGTGTTATTTCCCTCGCGCATTTGCCTGCAAATCTGTCGGAGTTGCGTCCGCTGCTCAGGGGTGATGCGACTCGCCGCCAACGCAACCATTTCGACTTCCAGCACCCGCCGTACTTCATTCAGGCGGATCTCGAAATCATCCCGGTTGGAAAGCTGCATGTACGTTTCTAGAGATTGAGATACCATGTTGAAGTCGGCGCGGCGGACTGTAACTCCACTCCCTGTAGTGGACTCGAGAATGCCGCGCGCTTCCAACGCTTTTACCGCCTCACGAACTACCGTCCGACTCACACCAAAGGCCTCCGATAGCTCACGCTCCGGCGGTAAACGATATCCAGGTTTCCAGGCTCCGGAGGAAATAAGCTCCAATACTTTGTCAACGACGCGTTCATAGAGGCGTTGCTCCCGCTCTAAGGGAGCAATCGTTACAGGCTCCAAGCTTGAATGATCGGTGATCGGATCGTCAGCCATATTTGCCTACAAAAGCATTAAAAATTGCGTTGTTTGTATGATGGTATTCCATATTATGGTATACTGTACTACATTAAAAATAATCTGTCAATAGTAGTCTGATTTCTCCTCTTTAGTCGAAGATCGCAGCCAGATATAATGGGCAAGTGGATTTATATCCCTAGAGAAATAAGGACAAAAGCTATGACGACCTACCAGATTCCAGAAATACGCATGCCCCCATTCCTACAGCCGAATGAAGTGTTTCTCATTGCCAACGGCGATTCGCGCCTCTCCGCCAATCAGACCTGCTGGCCCGCTCAGGCAGACATGGAGCGGCAAATTATTGCTGCGTTCGCCGCTGAAGGAGTTGCCGTCAATCGGGCGCATCCTTATGATGAGTCATTGAAACACGGCTTTATCTGGAACCAGCGTATGGGGATGGATACCTTCCAATCCATTCCCCCGCAAGCCCCGTTGATCATAGCGGTTGCGGTGTGGCAATATAGCTATCATGTACTGGCAGGGTTAAGAGATCATCAGGGCCCTATCTTGACCATCGCCAACTGGAGCGGACAGTGGCCCGGGCTGGTGGGTCTGCTGAATCTAAACGGCTCTCTGACAAAGATGGGCGTTCCCTACAGCACGATCTGGAGCGAGGATTTCCAAGATGAATTCTTTCTACGTGGAATCCGTCAATGGCTGCAGGAGGGTACCATTACTCATGACACAAGTCATGTCCGGAACCTTGAGCTGGCGCGGCTGCCGAATGAGGAACTTCAGCTCGGGATGTCCCTGGCGAAGCAAATCAAGACTGACAAAGCTATTCTGGGAATCTTCGATGAGGGCAGCATGGGTATGTACAACGCGATCATCGATGATGAATTGCTGAACCCATGCGGCATCTATAAGGAGCGCTTCAGCCAGTCCGCTTTGCTGGCAGAGATGCGCCTGGTCTCTGACAAGGAGGCGCAAGATACCCGCAAGTGGCTCGATCAAAAGGGAATGACCTTTGTAGTAGGAAGTGATGAGGCCACGGAGCTTACCGATGATCAAATCTTGGAGCAGCTCAAAATGTATATCGCCGCGGTGCGCATGGCAGACACCTTTGGCTGTGATGCGATCGGCATTCAATATCAGTTGGGACTCAAAGATATGAGCGCCGCATCAGACCTCGCTGAAGGATTGTTGAATAACGTCGAGCGACCTCCTGTGTACCATCGAGAGACGGGCCGGGAACTTTTTGCCGGGAAAGCAGTGCCCCATTTCAATGAAGTCGATGAAGGGGCGGGCCTGGATGCCATGGTCACGAACCGCGTATGGACCGCAATGGGTTTGGATCCCGCCACTACCTTACACGATGTACGCTGGGGAAGATATTTCAAAAGTGATCGTATTGATGGCTTCGTTTGGGTGTTTGAGATTTCTGGTGCTGTGCCTCCTTCCCATTTCGCGAATGGATACGCGGGAGCAATGAGTGAACGCCAACCTCCCATGTACTTCCCAAAGGGTGGTGGCACGATCAAAGGCGAGAGCAAACCCGGTGAAATTGTATGGAGCCGGGTTTACATTCAGGAGGGTACTTTGCATGCCGATATCGGCCGAGGGACAGTGGTTAAGTTACCGCCTGCAGAAATGAAATTCCGCTGGGAATCTACGACACCACAATGGCCGATCATGAGCGCCATATTGCATGGTGTCAGTCGAGATCAACTGATGGCTCGACATAAAGCGAATCACATCCAAGTGGTTTACGCTCCGTCTGCCGAGATGGCCGATAAAGCCTTGGCCGCCAAGGCAGCCATGCTCGCCGAGATGGGACTTACCGTCAATCTGTGTGGCGGTGTAAAGGTAGGTTGATCGACTTTCGAAGGCTCGGATTCATTCAACCTTTCCAGTCAACATATTGACCACCTTTATAAGCTG
>DATHUN010000247.1:0-2546 GCA_035462205.1 Anaerolineales bacterium | reverse complement strand
TTATCAATCGAGCAACCACCCATCAATCGTTCCGTGTACTGAAAGGTGTGGCTGTTTCTGCTGGCGATGACGTCCAAGACCCGCACGGCTTCCCAGACCACTTCGGGTCCAATGCCATCGCCAGGGAGAAGGGTAATTTTGAAATCCAATGTATTTCCATTCCGTAGGGCGACCGGCCGGTCGCCGCTACCTATATTTAATGTGCCACCATCAATCCATATTCCATTGAATCTGCAAGAGCGCGCCAACTGGCTTCGATGATGTTTGTGCTGGCGCCGACAGTACTCCAGCGCGAAGTGGAATTCCGTGTATCGATCAGCACGCGCGTGATGGCTTCTGTGCCATGGTCTGAATCCAAAATGCGGACCTTGTAATCAGATAAATGAAAACTTGCAAGCTGGGGATAATAACTCAATAAAGCTTTACGCAAAGCCTGATCCAGAGCGTTGACGGGACCATTCCCTTCGGCAGCGGTATGGAGCAATTCGCCCTGCACACGAACCTTGACCATCGCCTCGGCAAAAATACCGCGTCCCTGGCGATGCTCTACATTGACAAAAAAGTCTACAAGCTCAAACGGGGGTTTATAACCATACTCTTGCCGCTTCAACATCATCGCCACGGATGCTTCGGCAGCCTCAAAGGAAAATCCACGTGATTCCAGTTCCTTGATTTCATTAAGAACCGGCAGCACTTCTGCACCTTCCACTTCCACACCGTGCTCCTCGGCTTTGCTCAGCAAATTGCCGCGTCCGGATAGATCGGACACGACCACGCGCATTTTGTTCCCGACCAAATCAGGTTCTATATGCTGGTACGATTTTGCATTACGCCGCATCGCTGCCACGTGGACTCCGCCTTTGTGCGCAAACGCCGATTTGCCCACAAATGGCAGGTGCTCATCGGGCGTGATATTCGCTACTTCCGCAACAAAATGGGATAGGTCATATAAGTGCTGGATTCTTCCTTTGGGCAGACATCGATAACCCATCTTGAGTTCGAGGTCTGCCATAATGGAGATCAAATTGGCATTTCCACAGCGCTCCCCTACTCCATTGATCGTCCCTTGCACCTGAATGGCGCCCTGCCGGATCGCGGCCAGAGAATTGATGACCGCACACTCTGAATCATTATGGGTATGGATACCAAATGGATGATTGAGTACAGGCTTCAGCTCACAGACAATGCGTTCAACCTCCCAGGGCATCGTCCCACCATTGGTATCACACAGAACGACTGTCTCCGCGCCGCCGCGAATAGCTGCTCGTAATGTTTCGAGCGCATACGAAGAATCTGCTTTGTAGCCATCGAAGAAATGCTCCGCGTCATAGATCACGCGCTTGCCGTTTGCTTTGAGATAAGCCACAGATTGCTCGATAATGCGCAGATTATCTTCCAGGGTTGTTAGCAAAACTTCTTTGACATGCAGTGTCCATGTCTTGCCAAAAATTGTGCAAACGGGCGTTTGCGAGTCGAGCAAAGCTTTGATATTGGCATCGTCCTCGGGTCCGCCTTTGACACGACAGGTGGCACCAAACGCGGCAATCATGGAATTCTTCCACTGCATATCATGGGCGCGTTCAAAGAACTCCACATCTTTCGGATTCGAACCGGGCCAGCCACCTTCAATGAACATTACGCCGAGCTCATCCAGCTTTTGGGCGATGCGGAGCTTGTCATTGCCGGAAAGGGTGAAACCTTCGGATTGGGTGCCATCGCGCAGAGTGGTATCGTAAATTTGGATAAGAGGTAAGGTCATAAGGCATTCCAAGAAGAGATTAGCGCCCGGCTCGCGCTTCGAATTTGGCGATCTCGTTCTCAAAGCTCATAATGTAGCCGAGTTCATCCGTGCCATTCAGTAGACACGTTTTATTGAACGGATCGATGGGAAACTCCACTGCGCCATTCGGGAACGAAAGGGTCTGCGAGGCGAGATCGATTGTGAATTCAGCATTCGGTACTTCTTCGATGAGATCAAAAAGCATTTTGTGAACCTCATCCGCCACGATTATAGGGATGAGTCCATTCTTCAGCGCGTTATTGCGAAAGATATCTGCAAAAGATGTGCTGATCACGGCGCGAAATCCATAAGAGGTGAGCGCCCAGGGTGCATGCTCCCGGCTCGAGCCACAGCCGAAGTTGTCGCCCGCTAAAAGGACCTGGCAGCCCGCTGAGTCTGGTTTGTTCAGGACGAAATCATGTTTGGGCGAGCCATCGCTGTTGTAACGCCAGTCCGCAAACAGATTGTCGCCCATACCATTTTTATCGGTCGCTTTGAGAAAACGGGCCGGGATGATTTGGTCGGTATCAATGTCATTGACAGGCAGCGGCACCACCCGAGAAGTTAATTTTGTAAATTGAGCCATGTTTGTTCTAGACTTTCGATAGATAATTTTGATGAGGTCTGCGCCCGGCGAAGACGGCGAGCTCATAGATCCGAAAATAGCAATCCACTTCTTCGTAACCAATCTCGCGCAGCCATTCACATTGCAGTTCAACCGGAGCAAGAATATTCGCGGCTTTATCAGGCCGGTTCTTATATTCCT
>DATHUN010000246.1:0-2499 GCA_035462205.1 Anaerolineales bacterium | reverse complement strand
GCCGCCAATCGCGGCAACCCCTATGCTCGCAAGGTGGTCCGAGAGGGAAAAGACGTCATTCTGGATGTTTCGGATGAAATCATTAGAGGTATGGAGCGCTTGAAAATGGACGCGCTCGTAGTGCTCGGCGGCGACGGAACGCTGCGCATTGCGCATGAACTCTACCAAAAAGGCGCGCCGGTCATCGGCGTCCCCAAGACCATCGATAACGACATCGGCGGAACGGAAGTCACCTTTGGCTTTGATACCGCGGTGAATACCGCCACAGATGCCATCGATAAGTTACACAGCACCGCCGAAGCACATCACCGGGTGATGGTGTTGGAACTTATGGGGCGGGATGCCGGTTTCATCACACTGCATGCTGGAATCGCGGGGGGAACCGATGTCATCTTAATTCCTGAAATTCCATTTCGATACGAGGCAGTCGCCGCCAAAGTCCGCAAGCGGGTGGAACGTGGTTCCTACTTTAGTATTATCGCCGTGTCCGAAGGGGCAAAACCACTCAACGGCGAACAAGTCTTTTCGCGCGTTGGCGATGAGATCTATGTCCCGCGCCTGGGCGGCATTGGTCATAGGGTGGGGGAATACATCGAAGATCAAGGGTTCGAGACCCGCGTCACCGTGTTGGGACATGTTCAGCGTGGCGGCACACCTACCCCATTTGACCGCTGGCTGGCAACCCGTTATGGTGCGGCAGCAGTCCGTCTGGCAGCGCAGCGAAAATTTGACCGCATGGTGGCGTTGCACCACAGCCGGATCACTGATGTCTCACTCGAGGAAGCGATTGCCATTCCCAAACGCGTCGATATCAACGATGATGCGGTGATTACCGCTCGCGGAATCGGAATTTCATTCGGTGACGACCCGTAGGGATGAGCAGCTGCCCATCCCTACGGCGGGTTGATCATTTAAACCACAATGCCGCCCTTTCGGACGGCATTGGTGGGGCGCTGTGGCTTCCCAAGAGGTAGGCGGACTTACTGCCTACTGGAGGAGGGATGCCACAGCGCTGGGTTTGTTACTACTATCCATTTGAGACATCACCTCCTCCTTTCTATAGGATGGCAATTTATTTGGCTTGCCCCCGAACAATACGGGAAGTATGTCATATTTCATTTCGGATGTCAATGGGGGGATTTTGATTCTTATACTATTGTAACCTACCCGAATTTTGCGAAAATATGATACTTTTTGAGAGCCTCCGGCAGTCGCAAAGCGTTATCGTAGGGAAAATTCGCATGGAGGTCTGCATGAAAGCCAACCTGAACCGTTTTTGGACAATCGTTATCCTGCTCGGCTGGGCGTTCGATTTTCTTTTTTGGAAGAAGCCGCTCGGCATTAATTTTGCTATCTACGTTACGCTTGTGCTTGCTACCGGAATTTTGCTCCTTCAGATGGAAGGGCTCCGCCTCGCCCGACGGGCGAGCCTGCTCCTGCTTCCGATTGGATTTCTCGCCACGATGACGTTTATCCGCCTGGAGCCGATGACGGTCTTCCTTTCCGTGGTTGGTGTTCTTTTCTTAATGGGCGTCTTCGCCCTAACCTATCGCAGCGGCCAATGGACGCATTATGCCGTGCTGGATTATATCTTCGGTTTTCTTCGTCTGGTTGGCAGCATGATTGTCCGTCCGCTTGGATTCATGGCGGAGAACCGCAGGGAGCCATCCTCCCTGACCGAGAAGCGTACCGCTCACATTTGGCCGGTGATCCGTGGTATTGTGATTGCCTTACCGGTGATCGCCATTTTCGCCTCTCTGCTTTCCTCGGCCGATCCGATCTTTGCCAGACGTTTCGAAGACTTGATCGAGTTATTCAAAATTGAGAACCTGCCGGAATATATTTTCCGACTTGTGTACATTTTAATATTTGGGTACGCTCTTGCCGGGACATTTTTGCACGCCGCCCAAAAATCTGATGAAGCAGTGCAGGCAAAAACATGGGTTTCCCCATTCCTGGGCTTCACCGAATCAACAATTGTGTTGGGAAGCGTTGTCCTTCTGTTCATCGCCTTTGTCGTGATCCAGTTCCAGTATTTCTTTGGTGGGCAGGCAAACATAAACATCGAAGGTTATACATTCTCAGAATATGCCCGCAAGGGATTTGGTGAACTTGTAGCGGTTGCATTTTTCAGCTTGCTTATGCTGCTTGGCTTGGGTGCCATCACGCGCCGCGAGACCGAGTCACAGCGAAGAGTTTTTTCCAGCCTGGGCGTTGCTCTGGTGGGATTGGTGATCGTCATGCTGATCTCAGCCTATCAACGATTGGTCCTGTACGAGGCTGCCTACGGGTTCTCCCGCCTTCGCACGTACACTCATGTTTTCATGATCTGGCTTGGGCTTCTGCTGATCACCGTTGTGATCCTAGAAATGAATCGCCGCGAACGCACCGTGGGTCTCGCCATGATCCTTGTTGCATTAGGTTTCATTATTTCTATCAATCTCTTGAATGTAGATGCATTTATTGTGAAGCAAAACGTCCAGCGTGAGCTGCGCGGCA
>DATHUN010000245.1:0-3738 GCA_035462205.1 Anaerolineales bacterium | reverse complement strand
CTCGACAGCAATCCCAGACAAGCAAATCTCTTCAAAGAACGGGCAGCCGCCTATTTTCGACTCAGGAACTATGAACAGACGATCGCGGACTATAACGCGTCCCTGCAGATAGAACCCGGAGACGCAAGCGTGCTCCACTTTCGAGGGTTGGCTTATGAACAGATAGGGCAGCAGGATCGGGCGCTGGAGGATTATGAGCGCGCGATCGACCTCAACCCGCAGCTATCGGATGTATACATCAATCGCGGCGTAACCCTTGGGAAGATGGGGAATTTTCGACAATCCCTTACCAGCCTGAGCGAAGCCATCCGGCTTGCTCCCCAGAACCCTGATGCATACTTCAATCGCGCCATGACGTATTTTCAACTGGGTGATTTGGAAAGCGCTATTACTGATTTTTCCAGGGTTATCAAGCTTTCTCCAAGAGATGACGCAGCCTATTATTGGCGTGGGATTTCCCACGAGGAAGCCGGACGCCAGGGCGAGGCAACTGCCGATTACAGGCAGTTTCTTACGCTGTCGCAGGATCCGGGCGCCAGGGAAGAGGTCGAGCAAAGACTGAGCCAATGGAACGAAGGAAAGCAGGACAGTGCGAGCAACCAGGCTGTTACTCCAGTTGAGAGGCAGAAAACAAATCAGCTCGAAGCGCAGAAGCCAGATCGGGAGCTTGACTTATATGGCTTGATCGATGCACTCGGAGATCGGGCACTTAATTCGCTATGGTTTGGCATCGGAGTGGAGTGCTACGGAGAAAAAGCCGACAAGCTTTACGCTTGGATCGATCAAAATAAACCGATCCCCGGTCGGGAGCTACTCGATCTTAGCGCCGGCATTCGCCAAACGGTGGAGGGTGACTTTACAGCGTTCGATCCGGACGCAACTTCACACTGGCTCTTTATTCGTGCCTGGGGCGGAACCGGATTCTATATTGAGACAAACGATCCCAAGAACAAGAAGCACTTGATGACGCATTTTCAATCGGTCGAGGAAGTCGAAGGGGCATACCCACCATATGAGGGTCTATTTATTCACATCTGATCCACGGACGGGTCATCCGCAAAACTTTGACAACCGGTCAACTCTCACTTTTCTTTTGCAAACGATAAGCCCTTTGCCTGCAAGGCATTCTGGAGTTCCTTAAGAGCATTCGGTCCGATCCCATGTAAATTTTTTATCTGTTTTTCCGAAAAAGCCGAGAGTTGCTTGAGGTTTTGAATTCCTGCGCCAGCCAGAGCTCGTTGTGCGGGCGCGGCAAGTTTCGGCAGGTCGCTTGTAGGCTGTTTTGTCGAACTTGTTTTGTCCATGGAATAACCTCGTTATTGCAAGCGCCGCCGGTATCTCAAATCTATGCGCGACGGGGATTCTAGAATTCTCGTTTTCTCAAGTTCCATATGATCCAAAGAAATATTATCGAAAAATCGCAAGCCGCCACCAAGCAGGATGGGGACGATGCCGATTTCCAGCTCATCAAACAGCCCCGCATTGATACATTGCTGCGCGGTACTCGCTCCACCGACGACGGTAACATCTTTATTTCGCGCAGCTGCCTTTGCCTCTTGAATGGCGTGTTCGATTCCATCGATCACAAAGGTGAAAGTTAACCGGTCATCCGCTCCCAGTGCGACTATTTCTGGCGGATGATGGGTGAGGACGATGATCGGTACCTGATACTCATATCCGGTGAAATCGCCATTTGCCATGTGAGCCCCTTACGGTGAGCCTTATTTTTCATCAGGTTCATCCTTTTCCAAATCGCTTGGTCCTTGCCGTATTGGTTTTCTTTTTTGTGGAGGCTGGTTTTGCTGTTTTCTTCGGGACTTTCGGCTTCAAGCTATTGAGAGCGACCGCCGCACGGATCAAATCCTTCAGCCCGGCTTCATCGATCTTATCTCCCTCGTAAATATCAATCGCACGTGTTTTTTGTGCATCCAGGCCGGCGTTGAACAAATGATGATCCTCCAGCATAGCGCCATGAAAGAAGTTGATCTTTATATGGTCCTGAAATGCGCCGACTGCAAGCACATCACCGTTGGACGACCAGACCGGCGTATCCCATTTCCATTCTTCGACCAGATCGGGCGCAGTCTCTCGTACCAATTGGCGAATGCGTGCGATCATCTCACCGCGCCAATCGCCAAGTTCTTTAATTCTGTGATCAATCAGTTCCGAGGCGTCCATGGAAATCAATCTCCTTCTTCCTGTTTCTGCTGGTAGGTTGCAACGACTACGCCAGTGGATGTGGTCTGGCTGTTCACAAGGTCTAGAGTGCTTAACGTGCTCCCTTCGGGGAAGAGACGGCGTCCTGTCCCGAGAATGAGCGGATGGATCAGGAGAATATATTGGTCAATGAGGTTGTGTTGCATCAGAGACCTGGCAAGCTCGCCGCTTCCTAATATCACGATATCCGTCTTCTGCTGGGATTTGAGTTCCGAGACCGCTTGTGGAACGTCGTCCTTGAGCAATATCGAGTTCATCCACGGCAGCGGCTCTTTCAGCGTCCTCGAAGCTACAAACTTTTGGGTGTTGTTGAGGACGTCGGTGTAAGGGTTATCGGTTCGCTTGGGCCAGACGCCATAGAAATCCTCGTAAGTTCTTCGCCCCAGCAGGATACACCCAGTCGTCGCCATGCTTTCTGCGGCAGCCTGGACCATCGTAGCATCTGCATAGGGAAGCGCCCAACCTCCGTATTGGAAACCTCCGCGTGTATCTTCATCGGGCCGACCCGGCGCTTGCATCACGCCATCGATTGTCACACTTTCGAACAACACGATTTTGCCCATGGAACTCCTTTGAAGTCAACTGTACATCACACGGACCGCAACGGGCTCGCTGATTCCTTTCAGCTCCAAGCTGCGGCGCTCGAACTGGTTGCCATCTATGCCAGCTTCCTTCAAAGCCTGTTCGCTGACCACGATTTCGCCGGGTGCGGCTTTGGAGGCCAGACGGGCTGCGGTATTGACTTCTTCGCCTGTCGCCGAGATGTCCGTCATGCCTTCCTCAGTTCCCATCGAGCCGAAATAAGCAATACCTGCATGGACGCCAATTCCGACCGGGATGTTCTGCCGCGCCATCACGCCCAGTAATTTTTGTGCGACCTTAACCGTCCGCTTTACATAATCCGGACCTGCAAACCCGGCGCCCCAAAAGGCGGCAACCTCGTCCCCGGCCAGTTTTTCCACGAGACCATCCTCTTCTACGATCACTTTTGTGGCGGCAGAATAAAAGCGGTTGATTACTTGGCTAAATTCCGTGGGGCTCAATTTTTCAGAGAGCGCCGTTGAGCCGCGAATGTCGATAAACAGCATCGACATCTTCACCTCGGCGCCGCCGGGAAACTCGCGCGACGCAATCTCACACTGGTTGCAGTAACGAGGATTCATTGCCGAACGCTGTTTGCCAAACAATACGCGGGCAAGCATGCCACCAAATCCCTGAAACGGTGTGTTGCAAAACTTGCAGCGCGGATCGCGTGGAAGTGTCCGCATAATTCGCCGCAATCTCTTATCCACAGCAAAGGCATTGGTGGAAAACCAGAACCACCAGACACTTCCCACATCTACTTTCTTGTCGTTTGTGTTCGGAGCAGAATCCATTGGTAGCTTCATCGAGATTCTCCCGTTTTCATGAGAAGCTTATTTATCTTTCGGCATAGGTGCATTCAGGAAGGATGTGATCATCGGAATCAACAATTCCGTGCGGCTAATCACACCAACATGCGAAGCGCCCGGTATCACTGCG
>DATHUN010000244.1:0-2833 GCA_035462205.1 Anaerolineales bacterium | reverse complement strand
CTTACCATTTGTTTTCGTCGACAACTCGAGCTCAACCCCACGCACGGAGTTCCGCTCCTGGAGCTCGGCCAGGATGCGCTCCCGCTCTTCCGCATCCGGAACGAGTCCGAGTTCCAGCAGCGTTTTGCCGATCACTTCCTGTTTGGAATAACCAAAGATCTTCTCAAAGGTCTCATTGACATCCAGGAGGAGTCCATCCTGTGGTCTCGCTAGCGTCGCGGCAAAGGGGAGCTTATCGAACACCAGGCTGAATTTCCGCTCACTTTCACGGAGCGCCTGCTCGGCGAGGTGACGCTCTGTGATATCCAGTACCATTCCGACAATATAGAGTATGTTCCCATGAACGTCGTGGACCGCAGAACGCGTTACATCCGCCCAGATGATCTGACCGTCTTTACGCTCAAAACGCTTTTCGAGTTTGTAGTCGGGGATTTCCCCCGCAACCAGTTGCCCGTGTAACTGGATATCAACCTCGTAATCGTGCTCTTGGGTGACATCTTGGATACCGCGCTGGAGCAACTCCTGCCTCTCATAGCCCAACATACGGCAGAACTCTTCGTTGACATCGAGGTACTTACCCGCTAACGAAGTTTCTACAATGCCAATGGGAAGGTATTGATTGATGATGTGTTGATGTTTTGCATTGAGTTGGCATGCGAAAGGAGCGGAACGATACTCTGCATGTAATTTTTCTGTGTCAAGGCTTTCCTGCGCCTGCTGATCGTTTTCCATAAACAAACCTCTCACCACTAATATTCGCGTAAACTTACATAACTTCCTACACCTGCCGCGTTTCCTCGACAGCGGAGCACATCGTATGCCTGGTTTTAACGATTAAACTGGGGAAAAGAAACGCCCATCCATTGTTAGGGTCGTCCTTCCTCAGAATGATCCTGTTTTGACGTCGCCTGCACGTTTGAGTGTCGCAATGATCACACCAGTAGGCGACGTTTTCGAATCCACCACCGTATAGGCTCCAGAAATCGTCCCGTAATCAAACAGGCGTTTCCCCATCCCGAGGGTCACCGGAAAGATCTTGAGCCAGAATTCATCCACTAAATCATTCTCCAATAATGTTTGAATGAAATTGCCGCTCCCATGCACCTGTAAATCGGGACCGTCTCCTTCTTTGAGCTGCTTGATTTGCCTCACAACATCTCCGTTCAAAAAGACAGACTTATTCCACTCGTGCTCGGTCAGCGAATTAGAAGCCACGAACTTTGTGGCTCGATTGATGCCAGATCCTTCTTCTGGATGGTCCGGCCAATAGGAGGCAAAGATCTCGAACGTCTTCCGACCTAACAATAGATCAAAGGGCTGACCCATCTGCTCCGCCATCACATTCCCCAGAAACTCGTCAAAGTAGGGAACGGTCCAGCCGCCCAGCGTGAAGTTCCCGCTTGTATCTTCTGTCGGTCCACCGGGTGCCTGCATGACGCCATCCAGGCTAATGAAAGAAAGAACAATAATTTTTCTCATAGCGGGAATTCTACCAGAGGGTGGAGACGTACAAAGGCGAGTTTAGAGAACTGATTTGCGAGGATGGAAACGGAGAGCGGGGTAAACAAGTGAGGTACAGGAGTCTCATTGAAATTTCAACTCATCAGGTGTAAGATTTCGATACGACATTTTGACGGAAGGGTCCTTGTTGGGAAGTAATGATCATGGATGCAATTGAGAACATCTGCCCCGTTTGTAAGACCAGGAACGAGCCGGAAGCCATTGTTTGCGGGAAATGTGGCGCCGCGCTGGACGATCCTTCTATCGACTCGCGGCTCAAAACGAAAACGACCGATATGCAGGCACTGACTCCGGAGATGATCCAAGACTGGTCCTTGAAAGAGGCAGTGGCACTGGAGGTTCCGGAGAGTGGCATCGCCTTCTATGTCGAAGGCCGATCGAACTCTGCTTATATTGATTCCAAAGGCGAGTTTATCCTGGGTCGCAAATCGGAGACGACGTCAGAGACGCTCGTGGATCTTGCTCCATTTGGGGGGTACAGCCTGGGACTATCCAGACGACACGTGGTCGTCCGCTGGAAGGGACATGGCTACGAGGTGATGGACCTGGGCAGTGTAAATGGCACCTGGCTGAACGAGGAAAGACTGGTTCCTCATCAATCGTATCCATTGCCCAGCGGTTCCCATTTGCGTCTCGGTCGCATGCGAATACTCGTGCTGTATCACCCCACCGCGGACACGAACTAGAAACGAGTACGGCTCATGTCTGACAGGCTAGTGATTCTGGCATGTACGTGCCGGGCGGACTGTGGTCCGCCTTTTTGTTTAATCGCTTCGCAATATAACGAATGAAAAAGGCGGTCAATGGGGCCGCCTTTTGGGATCACTGGAAATTGGATTCTGGATTGCTTATTGCTTACATTGTATATCATTCTCGATCAAAATTCAATGCTCCTTAATCTCTGCTTGAATCCGCTTGTTCAAAGTGCTATAAAATGCTGTCGCGTCAAACCGAAACCCCTGGAGGAACTCCAGGGATAAATCTTCACAAGTTGGAGGTTGTATGCAAGTACTGCTCTCCTCGATCGGCTCGCGGGGTGATGTGCAACCCATTGTGGCACTGGGCGTTGCGCTGCAAGCGCTGGGACACCGCGCCAGGCTCTGCGTGGCTCCCAATTTCAAAGAGTGGGTCGAGTCCTATGGGCTGGAATGTATTCCGATCGGGCCGGATCTCAAGAAGATGACCGGCGGAACCGTGCCGGGAAAACCTGTGCTTCCATCCAAAGAACAATTGCAGCAGCTGGCTGATCAAATGGTGTGCGACCAGTTTCAGGTCATCGGTGAAGCGGCGCGCGGCTGCGACCTTATCGTCG
>DATHUN010000243.1:0-11086 GCA_035462205.1 Anaerolineales bacterium | reverse complement strand
TGATTCCCCATCAAGTGGGCAATGTTATCAGGACTGCCTGTGACGAAATTATCGAGACCCATGACCTCATGTCCCTCGGCGAGAAGGCGGTCACATAGATGGGAGCCGAGAAACCCCGCTGCTCCGGTGATTAAGATGCGCATTGGATTTTTCCTCTCTTCATTTCCAGTCGATTCGTGTGACGAGACCATCACCTGTGACTTGATAAGCTTGATTATTACCGCTATCTACGAGCCAGAGATTGCCTTGATAAACCACCGCAAGAAATTCACCGGATTGCCCCTCGATTACATCTGGCGCCCAAACAGGAGTCTGTGGTTCGAGGCCAGGCGCGTCATTCGCCGGGAAGATGGTCCGCCGGTTTGATCCATCGCGATCCATAACCACGACACGGTACCTGCTGGTTTCACTCTGCTCTGGGAAGATAGCTTGCAGATACGCAACTTGATACTGCCGCTCGCGCCCGCTGGATTGCAAGGGGGAAACCGCGGGATAAGCAAACATGCCGGTCTCCTGCACGATTGGCACATCCGTATTGTTATCGAACGAGGCGACGCTGATATTGAAGAACGGCGAATCTTCTTCCTTAACCAGGCTGGGTGGCGGCGCATGCGAGGTGTAATAAAGGGTCTGTCCGTCCGCGCCCCAGGCAATTCCGGGCAGCCAGGCCCAATCGCTGTGGGTGTTAAACGGAATAATGGCTAATAAGGGCTTGAGATACTTTCCGTCGATGTCAACAGTACCGATCCCATCGGGGCGGGAATACGCGAGCCGGCCATCCGGTGAAAAAGCAAAGGTCATGCCCCACCAACCGTAGACGCCGCCGTTGCCGGCTTCCAGGATCTTGCGCTTCTCACCGGTGGTGATGCTGTATCGTGAAAGGTCATTATTTGCCTGCCAGCCCGGCGCGGTATTGCGCGGCTCAACGGTGGAATAGGCGATCGAGTTTGTTCCAGGAATCCAATCGGCAAAATGGACGATGTTGCTCAGCCCGGTGCTGAACGGTTTTCCCCCGTCGGTTTTTACTGCCCACAACGTATTGATCTCTTTATCGGCAGGCTTTGTCGATTTGCGGGTGAAAATGAGGTACGTGCCCTTGGGCGAAAGCTTGAAGATGCGGCCGTCGAGGTCGCCGGTGGTGACGAGGGCGGTGCGATTGGCTGTGGATGTATCGATGATCCAGGCGTTGCCGCCTGCCAGATATGCTAGCTTGCCAGGAATAGGAAGGGGTGCAAAGGAGGATTGCACCCCGACCATGACAATTTCAGGCAAAGCATCTTGCAGGATCACCGTCTTCACCACGGAGCGGCTAATTTCCAGGCCATCCTGCAAGACACGGCGATAGGTTAATTCTTGTTTTCCGTTTACACCGGCCTGCACAAGGCGTTCCTGACCTTCAGGCAGAGACTCATTGCGGACAACCTGTTTTTCAAACGGGATGATCTGTTCTTCGGTCTCGAATTTTTCTTCCACGCGGATCACTTTGATTGCGTCACCGGTGTTTAAAACACTATAAGGAGGCGGTTCCACCTGATCGGCTTCCTTCAGCGTGACACCAGCAGACTGCAGGGCTTGCGAGACTGTTGTCCCGGCCGGGACAGTGACGTTACGCGAGGCGCCGTCCGCAGAGATGCTGACGGTAATATCCGCACCTGTCACGCGCGGCGATGTGCAGCCCGTCAGCAGGGCAAATGCCAGAAAAAGGGCGAAGAAGGTTGTCCAGGGTGATATCGAAGTGGTGCGTTGCATAGTGTTCGTAATGCGCTTCCTCGTCTGCAATGGCGTCCGTTGCGCGCGTGAAGTATTGTATAATCCGTGCGCTATCTCACTCGACCAGTGACGGCCATGATCCCGTTAGCGATGGTGATCGTCTCGATCCGCACGCCGGTGGCGACAGGTCCCAGCGAGCCGGTGTATGCCTCCCGGATCATCGCCGCGATGGCGTTCGTCAGACCTTTCGGTGCAGGCAGGGGACCAAAGTCGGCGGAAGCGATGTCGATCTTCGGCTGACCGTTCTCGTCCACGCCAACTGTGACGATGATGCCAATGTTGGCGGTGAACATGCCCTGTTTGGTCTTACCGTAAATCTGCATCTGACCGTCACGCAGATACACCTGTGGATCCGTGATGAGTGGTTCCTTGTTGTCCTGCTGAAATGATGGGTCGCTCTTTAATCGAGCGGCAACATAAGAAGTGATCTGCTCCTCAGTAAAGTTCAGGGTGATCGTACCGGTCTGTGCGCCTGCTTCGAATGCTCGTTTGACTTCATCTTGCATGCTTTGAATGGCTTCAGCAGAAACCGGGATAGCGGGAAGGCTTGAGTAATCGGGTCCACCCACAAAAACGGTGCAGGCGAGGGATGTAAGTAGGAGTGTCACTAGAAAAATTGGAAAAGCGTATTTCGTTCGTCTCATATTTGTCCAAAACTTGTAAATAGTTATTAGGCGGAGCAATTATAGCATGAGCAACTCTCAACCTTCTTTGGAAGAAACGATCGAGACTGAACTGCCACTTTCGGTGCAGTTGGAAGCTCTTTTGTTTGTTGCGGCGGAACCAGTGGGCACCGCTCAGCTGGCGGCCGCCCTGGATATTTCTGGCTCGGTCGTCGAGCGCGCCCTCAACGAGCTGGAGGTCCAATTATCTGGACGCGGCTTGCGTCTGCAGCGGCACGCAGGACGCGTCCAGCTCACGACCGCACCGCAGCTTGCCGACCTGATCGAGCGATTCCTCGGACTCGAAGCGACGACGCACCTCAGCCGCGCGGCGCTCGAGACCCTGGCGATCATTGCCTACCAACAGCCGGTGACGCGCCCGCAAATCGACTCGATCCGCGGTGTGAACAGTGACAGCATGATGAAGAGTCTGCTGAGTAAGGGCTTGATCCTCGAATCGGGCCGTGCCGACGGTCCTGGGCGACCAATCCTGTATTCGACCACGCCAGAATTCTTACAGCATTTTGGGCTCAACTCCATTTTGGAAATGCCTCCGCTCGCCAAACCAGAAGAGGCAGACGAAACTCACGACGAGATGTTGAAGGGATAATCATAAAAGTGCGGCTGCAAAGCCGCACTTTGTATTAGCCGTTATCGTTTTATAAATTAATGGAATCACATTTTCTTGCCTGGTATGGATCGAACTGAATCATGGCCGAAGTACCTGAAGTCGAAACACTGGTACGTGACCTGCGCGAAGCCGTGGTTGGCCGAACGATACGGGAGACAGAAGTGCTCAATCCTGCCGCCGTGCGCTTTCCGACAGCAGAAGAATTTACAACCTCCTTAACCAATCGCCTCGTTTTGGACGCGCAGCGGCGCGCAAAGTACATGTTACTATCCCTTTTAGGAGATGATGTACTCGCCATCCATCTGGCATTGTGGGGGACAATTGCGCTTGTTCCATCCCCGCAGCCGCGTCTGCCGGAAACACTCATTATCTGGCATTTGGATAAAGACGATGACCTGCGCTTTGTTGACAAGCTCGGATACGCACGCGCCGCCCTGGGACCGGCGGATGTACTCGCTGAACAACTTGACCTGAAGTCCTTGGGTCCGGAGGCTCTCGACCCGGATTTCACCGTCGATGTGCTTGCTCGACAACTTTCGAAACGTCGGGGAGTACTCAAACCTGTGTTGTTGAATCAGCGGATTCTTGCAGGACTTGGCAACCGCGATACGGATGAGAGCCTATGGCTAGCAGGCATCGATCCCCGTCGCTCCGCTGCCTCGCTGACGGGTGACGAGCTTGTGCGGCTGCATGCGGGAATTATCCAAATGTTGACCGAAGGGATCGCTCTACGTGGTACACAACGCGACCTCTTCGGGCGCAAAGGACAGGCTGTCCATCGCCGTCATATCTTCGAGAAGGCGGGGCAACCCTGCCCGCGCTGCGGTACGAAAATCAAGTATCTAAAGATCGGTGGGCGGAATACGTTTTACTGTCCCGGCTGCCAGCATTGAACCTATTTTAGAAAACCATGCGCAGGAACGAGAGGATCGCGGCATTGAATAATTCTGGTCGCTGCAACGGGGCGAAATGACTGACGCCCTCCAGATAAACAAACTCTCCACGAGGGATCGTACGAGCCAGGTATTCGGCGTGTTCACGCTTGATGAATTCATCAAACTCACTGTGGACAATGACGACCGGCACCCGAATTTTCTCTAAATCCTGTGCAGAATAATTTGGCTGGGTTTGCTGCATCAAGCTAACCGCTTCCGAAAACTGGTCGAATTGATCGGGCGTCGTCGATAACTCTTTATAATCTTTTACATGCCGGCTAAAGCAACGCTTGAGTGTGGGAGTGAATTCGACCTCCCTGGTGCCGCTTGGGTCCATATTGCAGGCAAAATAGAACACACCGGCGACGCGTTCGGGAGCCTGAGATGCAAGAACCAGCGCCGTACAAGCGCCATCACTCCAGCCAACCAGAGCGGCTTTCTCAATCTGTAATGTATCCATCACCGCCAATACATCCGATGCCATGAGTTCATAGGAATACAGTCGCTCGTCGCGTGTGCTGCGGCCGTGACCACGGCTGTCGATCACGATGGCGCGATAGCCATTATCCACCAGTGCTGGAACCTGATATCCCCAGTTACCGCTGTGACCGAGTCCGCCATGCAGCAGGATCACGGGTGAGCCCGCGCCGTACGCGGCATACCAGATTCGAGCCCCATCGTGTTCTACATAGCCCTGTTCATCTGAAACGGGTAGTGGGGCCGCACCTTCCGTTTCAAACTTGATTAGATCGTCGTCATGGGCTGCCATTGGATGTCTATCCATCATGTTCCGTGCTCCAAATGTCCGCCGGCCTCCGCCTCATTGAGTACGGCAAGAATGGTCTTCACCAATTCGCGCGCGGCTTGCTCGCTTAGTTCCACAGCGACACGCGCCGAGGGTCCCATCGATTCATTGACGAAATCGATATTCAAGGCATGCTCAAACGGAGCGTTAAAAGGATGATCAAAGGAGACGTTCGCCTGCTCCAATTTAAACCAACCGCTTGTGCCTTTGCCGCTGCCTTCTAGATTTATCTTTTCAACGATCATGGTGCACATGAGATAATTTCTCCATTCTCGTAGAGATAGGCACCCTCACCAGGGTGCTGCGCGAGCTGCCCATCCCTGCGTACATTACAAAACAATTATGAAAGATACTTCTCTAAAAACGCAAAGACTTTCTTCCAGCCATCGACGGCTTGTGCCTGGCGATAGGCGCCAGAATGATAATAAAAGAAGCCGTGCCCTGCGCCATCGTAGCGATGGAATTCATAGGTCTTGTTGTGCTTCTTCAGCTCCTCTTCATGTTTGTTGACCTGCTCGGGTGTGGGATTACGGTCTTCATTGCCGAACAATCCCAAAACCGGTGCCGCTAAGTCTTTTGTGTAATCGATCGGGGAAACCGGATGCTTTTCATCGAGCTGTTCTGCAGACATGACGACATTGCCACCCCAGCAATCGACGACGGCGTCGAAGCCTTGGGCGCGACAGGCCGCTAGATAGGCGTGCCGTCCGCCGGAACAGGTGCCGAAAATTCCAACCTTGCCATTCACATACGGCAAGGAACGCAGATACTGCATCGCGCCGGCGAGATCGCCCACTACCTGGTCATCGGAAATGCCTCCTTCGCCGCGCACTTTTGCAGCGACATCTTCCGGGGTGCCATGGCCGGCACGGAAATAGAGGTTCGGCGTAATGGTCACATATCCATGGTTGGCAAATCGGAACGTTGCCTCGCGATACCATTCATCCCAGCCGGGCATATGGTGAGTGAGAACCATTGCCGGAAAGGGACCGGCACCTAACGGTCGCGCCAGATAGGCGTTGATTCGGTCACCGTTTGCACCGGTCATGGTGACAGTTTCGGCCAGCAAGCCTTCGTACATGTCAGTTGTGTACATCCCATCTCCTCTCTAATCATTACAAACATCCCGCAGGTCTACTGTTTCGATGAACAAACCTGTGGGATGTATGCCTTTGCATTCCATTATACAGTTGAAGCTTATCTTCCGTACTTCCTTCTCAATTCTTCGGCAGCGTCGTTCAACTCCTTGGCGTGAGTCTGTATCTTTTTGATCGCCGCGACCGCATCGTCCACACCTTTTTGCCCGGCACGGAAGACATTTTCATCAAGCCAGACGGCTTCATGTTCACAGGCGCGTTCGGCAACCGGCAATTTCATGTTCTTGAAATCAAAATATTCAGGGAAAGCATTGGGCACAGCCAGTTTCGACTTTTGCGGCTGGAATAATGTGTAATTGTTCATTGCCTCATAGCCAGTCCAGCACTCGACTCCTTCGAAGTTCAGCGCGCCACAAAGTAAGTCGTGTTCCATGCCGAATCGTTCGGGGTCGATGGCGAAAATATAACGGTAAAAGCTGCGGGTCGTGTGACGCGGATCCCGCTTCAGTATGCGAATCCCTGGGACCTCGCTCAGGGCTTCGTCCATATAATCCGCCATCGCTTCGCGCTCTTTCGCCTGAGAGGGGAAGCGCTCGATGCCCACCAGCGCCAGGGCGGCGGCGATCTCACTCAACCGGAAGTTGCCGCCGACTTCAAAATCCATGGTCGCATCTTCAGGACCTCCACCCAACGCGTGCGGTCGCCCGCAGTCGATGATCGAGGCGGCTTTCGCGGCAAGCTCGGCAGTGCGGCACAACAGGATTCCACCCTCACCGGTCGTCAGGGTTTTCGAGGATTGGAGTGAAAACGACCCGAAATGACCGATCGTGCCGGCGCCACAACCATTCCATTTTGCACCGTGAGCATGGGCGCAATCTTCGACCACGATCAAATTATATTTTTCCGCCAGCGCCATGATGGCATCCATGTCCGCCATGTTCGAGCCGAGGTGGACAGGAATCATTGCCTTTGTCTTCGATGTGATCGCTTTTTCGGCCGCGCCCGGATCGAGACAATAGTTGTTCGGGTCCACATCCACAATGACCGGGATCGCGCCGGCTGCCATTGGCGCCGAGGCAGTTGCCTGGAATGTATATGCCGGGACAATGACTTCATCGCCCCAGCCAATCCCGGCGGCGCGCAACGCGACCTCCATTGTCACTGTTCCATTTGCCATCGGGACAGCATAAGCACCGCCCTGCAGCACGGCAAATTTCTGCGCCAACTCGGCCGTCTTCGGTCCCGGATAAGGATACCCACCCCAACGGCCCGACTGGATGACTTCGGTCACAGCATCGATATCACGCTGATCCCATACAGGCCACGTGGGATAAGGTTCTGTGCGGGTTTTGGGTCCGCCAAGGATTGCGAGTTCTGACATATTCATTCTCCTCTGATAAGTTCCTGCAATGCGCTCATCACGCTCGGGGCGATTCCCTTGCCGATGGAATTCGCGTCTTCATAATGTTTGTCCGGGTATGTATTTCAGCTCCACACCGCAAGTATTCCAGTCTGGTCCCCAAGTACCCATCGTATCGGGTCCGTGATGCGTGTGAGTCGAAGCAATGACAATCTGGCCCTGCGGATGTGATTTGTGCATGCACTCTATCACTTCCTGCACATCCGTTTTCATGAAGCCAATGAGATCGAGCGCAACCAGGACCATTGTTGTTTGGTCGCTTTGCATCGCGACGGCGCGTGCATACAGATCATCATGAACCGTTTGGGCGCGGCGATCCGTCCCGAAGCCTGCTGGGAATACGGGCTTCTTGAGCGAAGGCGTGATAACGCTTTGGGCAAATCCAACGTTCACTGGATGAGTTCCTTTGCCGTTCGAACAATAGCATCCCGGACGTCGTAACCATCAAAACCGGCTTGCGCCATGCCAAGGATCACGGGGCCTGTCACAGGCGGACCATCCAGCCGCATTAATTTTGCTCTGGGACAATGCTGAAGAATCAGATCACGCATGGGTTTCGTGATAATCTCACCCGCCTCGAAAACACTCCCCGATTGAACGATCTCAACTTCTTCATTTTCCATCTCAATTTGGCGCGCCACGGAAACTGCCAGCCAGCCCAATTCTTCCCCGGACCAACGGATCACCTCCGCCGCCGCCTGATCGCCATCATGTGCTGCAGCGACGATTTTGATCGCCAAGGCAGGAAACAGATGGTAGTAATTATTGGAAAGCCCCTCCATCAGGTCTACTTCATCTTTCGCGCCGGTGGCTTCCAGAAGAATCTCGGTCAGTTTCGTCGGTGGGATGCGTTTGATCCAGGCATAGTTGACAAATTGCCGGGCACGCAAGACGATTTCAATGGCACCGCCCCATTCTCCAAAATCGACGCCGTTGCCGACAATCCGTCCCTCCTGTCCATTTTTGCCGCGGCCCCGACAATTCACGCCTGACCCGGCTGTCACATTGACGCCGATTCCATGGGATGCGCCGGCAAGTAATCCGTTCACGCCGTCGTTGACGATTTCCACGGGGCACGATATTCCAATGGATTGCACCGCTTGAAGATGATCTTCGCGTTCGGATGGAAAATCGTAGCCGGCCACGCCGAAACCTGCCCCGACGATATGACTCTCGGTCACGCCCGACATTTGACTGGCACCTGCAAAAGATTGCTGTAAAACCTGCGCAAGTCGTTCATAGCCCACGCCCTGATGATTACCCCCACCCGCTTTGCCAAATCCGACGCACTGGCCCGTTTCGTCCACGATCAGCGCGTGCGTTTTGGAAGAACCAACATCGATTCCGAGGAAATACTTCATGAAAACTCCGTAAACAATTGCAAGGATCAGGTTCCGGGTAACAAATGTCGAGCCGCATCCCATTCTTGGGGTGCAGGCTGCAGCAAGCCGAAGACCTGAAAGCCATCATCGATCATCATTTGCACTGCCTCTTGCGTTTCGATCTCTCCGCGTGTGGAGGGCTGGATCTTTGGCAGATAGTCCCAAATGGCAGGTGGAAAAATAAACATCACCGATGCCGCATACGGGCTGAGAATCTCTTCGCGCCTCGGCTTTTCAATAATTCGTTTCACCCGCCAATGATCGTCCACTTCCACCGTGGACCGATCAGATAATTCTTCGATTGGGCATGCCTTCAGGCTCATGGTGATCTCTGCATTATATTGTTGATGGGCTTGGACCAACTCGAGCAGGGAATCCTCTTCCAGCAGATAATCGGTTGCAACGACCATCAGCGGCTCGTTCCGGAGCCAGGCACGCGGAATAGATAGCAGCGCGTCCGCGTTGCCGCGCAGTTCATTCTGGTGTGCAAAGGTCACTGTCAGATTCCATTTTGATCCATCATTAACATACTCGAAAATCTTTTCTTCCAGATGGTGGGTCACAATGCAAACGCGCTCCACACCTGCACGCGCGACCGCCACAAGGACATAATCTAATGTCGGGCGTCCATTCACCTCCAGTAACGGCTTGGGGGCGACGTCGGTGTGGGGGCGCTGCCGTTTGCCGCGTCCTGCGGCGAGGAGGATCGCGGACCGAATCATGGCATTACCTTCGGAGCCTCTGAAATAGCGTTGATGCCACCGCCGGTTTCTGCCACAAACACTTTGGATGGCAACTCCGGATGTTTCGTCGAAAATTTCTCCCAAATTTCTGCACAGGCAAGTTCTGCAGAATCCCGTTTCGCTAAGGCAACCACACAACCGCCGTACCCGCCACCGCTGAAGCGACTTCCGTAAATGCCAGAAGTTTCGCTGACGAGTTCATGCAGTTCAATCAAAATCTGACTGCTGGATTCATAATTATGAATGGATGACTCACAGGATTGATTCATCAGCCCGCCAAACACTTCTACATCCGCTTGCTCCCACGCTTTGGCTCCGAGATGTACACGTTCCACCTCGGTATAGAAGTGCGTTGCCCGTTTGCGGAGATTTTCCGGCAAGGTCATCTTCTTCTCTTCAAATGCCGTGCGTGATACCTCAGCGAGGATCTGTGCTCCTTCTTTTAGGTGCGAGGCCGCCTGTCTGCACTCTTCCACACGGACGTTGAAACCGCTTTTGGTCAGCTCCCGCGAGACGCCGGAGTATGCTACGATCCAAACAGAGTCACTCCGAGCGGAGTCGGGAAGCGGAGTAACAGTAGACGTCATCGTGTCCATGAATAGCAGCGCATTTCGCCGTCCATTGACGATTGTCAACGGGTCAAGAAGGCCAATTTGCAGGTTGAGTTCATCATGTTCCAGTTTATATTCCAATTGCACCAGCTGTTCGTTCGAAAGCTCAATGTCATTCACGTCGGCAAGCGCTTTGAGATAGGCCAGTCCTACGGATGCCGATGAACTCAGCCCTGCGCCGATCAACGATCCGCTGACATGTGCCTTCATGCCGTGCTTTGCATCCAGCACACGCGCCGCAGCTTGTGCATAACGCGCCCAGTGAACAGCGTCTATGTGACCAATGAAAAATCTGCTTTCACCAAATTGATCGCTTGCAATCTCGATTTCATTTCTTTCCCATGGCTCATACACAACGGTTGTGCCAATCTTGAGGGTACGTCCCAGCACGGCGCCGCCCTGGTGATCGATGTGCGCGCCGAGGGGACAGATTCGATAAGGAGAGAAGATTTGTTTTTTCAATTATCGACATTCTATCGGCTTAGCTGCTCATAACGTCTCTAAGAGCCCGATAACCAATTACTTGGATATCTTCACGTTCAATAAATGTCTTCAATTCATCACTCATAAAGGCATGATAGTTGGCGACTCTTGCCGGCCAATCCGTTGCAATGGCTCGCAATTCGGGTGTATCCACCGATGGGTGGAAGATAAAGTGTGTGATTCCTATAGGTGTGTCGCCGAGCAGCTTCTTCGCCAGCTCAATGTGTTCTCGATCATGCTCAAGCGGCATTCCGAGAATTCCATCCAGCATGGGAGCGCCCATAGATTCTAGTAGATTCATGATGGGCATGTAGCTGGTTTTTTCCTCTTTGGTTAAGCCCATCAGATCCATGCCCTTGGCGTTTAGCTGAGGCAGCATGCTGGGTAGAAATCGCTTTGCCGCTGCTTGAACGTAGGAAAGGATAAACTTGGGATTCATGATCGTGCCCATATGCGAATCCACGTGCGTGACATCGATGCCGGCTGCCTGTGCTTTTTCGATCTGAGCATTGACTTCCGCATCCACTGCCTCCGGTTTGGCATGTTC